>NZ_DATMTE010000484.1:0-2297 GCF_035564935.1 Chitinophaga sp.
ATAAACAGGATATAAGATTTTTGCAGGATGGAAAAATTCAGCGTTGCAATTATAGGCGGGGGACTGAGCGGGTTATTACTGGCTAACCTGCTGCAAAAAAAGAACATTGATACAATTGTACTGGAGGCGTCGGACAGGCTGGGGGGCAGGATCCATACAATTCAGGCCCACCGGCCGGGAGCCGCTCCGCTGGAGCTTGGCGCCACCTGGTTTGCTGATATGCATCAGCAGCTTGTACAATTAATATCGGAGCTGAATATTGAGCGGTTCCCACAATATGCAGCGGGTATTTCCTTGTTTCAAACAAAGTCGTTCGAACCCCCGCAGGCATTTTACGTACCCGAATCCAGCGAGCCGTCGTATCGCATTGCGGGAGGCACTTCGGCGCTAATTGAGGCATTGCGCCTTTCATTGCTGCCCGGATCTGTTTATACGGGAAGGCGGGTAACAGCAATAACCGGGCTCAGTGCCGGCGTACGGATCACCACTGCAGATGCGCAGGTATTTGAAGCAGATCAGGTAGTGGTATGTTTGCCGCCGCAGCTTGCAGGAAAAACTATCACCATCCATCCTGCGCTGCCGGAAGCAGTTGCCGGCGTTATTAATACAGTTCATACCTGGATGGAAGGCACTGTAAAGTTCACTATAGAATATGCTTCCGCGTTTTGGCGTAGCAAAGGCTTTTCGGGGATGTTGTACAGCCATGCAGGTATTATTACCGAAATGTATGATCATACAAACGCAGCAGGCACTGCATTTGCTTTAACAGGTTTTCTTGGCGGCGCCGCCGGCAGCTATTCCCCGGCTACAAGAAAGGACCTTGTTATTAAACAACTTACTGAACTTTTAGGGCCCGATGCCGGGGAGATGCTGCACTATGAAGACAAAGTATGGAACGATGCGTTCATCAGCAGCGGAAGTAATACTTTACTCATGCCGCACCAGAACAATGGGCATCCCTTGCTGCAGCAGTCTTACCTGGATGGTAAATTATGGTTTTGCGGTACGGAAACAGCCGCAAAATACGGCGGCTATATGGAAGGAGCGGTGATGGCTGCAAAA
This sequence comes from Chitinophaga sp., assembly GCF_035564935.1. GTDB lineage: Bacteria > Bacteroidota > Bacteroidia > Chitinophagales > Chitinophagaceae > Chitinophaga. The sequence continues at coordinate 1,063 of NZ_DATMTE010000484.1, forward strand.
ACAATGGCTGATAAGTTTTAACAGCGGGCTGCCGGCTGTTGAGCGTCATTATAGTTACTACGGAAAACTTTAATGCGGGGCCATCATATTGTGGCCCCGCATCTTTTAGCAGCTATATGTTACTACCTGGCATTTTGCCGGAACAATAAATTCTCCCCGAAAAACCCCAGCATTTTATCTTCAATTCTTTTGCTAACCCGGTTGATATGATCACCTTCGTAAATTTCGAAGGAATGCCTGATATGGTACTTGTTAAGTTCCTTATCCAGTGTCCTGATGCTTTCTGCAATACCTGTATCCCTGTCACCGGCGTCGAAGCCAATCGCCTTCAGCTGCCGTATGTTATAGATATATTGATCTAAACTGTTCAGCGGACGGTTTGCATCCCACTTTTGCAATATCCCGGGCTGTATCTTTCCATCCTTCACCGGGAGGTCGAGGTAAAAAGGAGGGTTATCCGGGTTGGGCGACCACGCCGCCGCCGATGCAAAGAGTGCTTTAGTGGAGAAATCCGCCTGCTGGAATTGTTCCACCGTTTTAATGCGCGCTGCATTCAAAAAATTTGGTGGCACGGCATCCGTAGCCAGGGGCGCAGTATTTAAACAGCAAGGACTGAGCAGGTACACGGCAGCAAATACATCGGGATGCTTTTCCCCGATCCGCAATGCGCCGTAGCCACCCATAGAATGACCGCATAAGCCCCTGCTTTCTTTTTGTGCAAGCGTACGATAGTGACTGTCCATATAACTTACCAGTTCCTTGGCAATAAAATCTTCCCAGTTGCCCGTTGTAACAGAATTGGAATACATGCTGCCCTGGAAAAGCGTATAGGCGTCGGGGGTAACAACAATCATTTCATGGGCCGGGTCCCGGGCAAATACCGTATCCAGTATGGGAGGGAGCGTCATCCAGTGTTGCTGGAAGCCATAAAATTTTGCGTCATTATCTGTATAGCCATGCAGGAAGTAAACTACAGGATAGTGTTTCTTCGTACCGGAATTATAGCTGGCAGGTAAATAAACAGAGATATGGCGACCGGGATCATCGCGGCTGAGATTACCTTCCAGCAATTTGCTGTGAATGGTTACCCGCTGAACAGCGCCTTTCGCAATTTGCTGCTGCGAAAAGCTTTTCGCAGGGAAAGCGAACAACAGGAAAGCAATAATGAAATGGGTGATATGATTTGTCATACGGCTATAATTGAGCTGATTACGGACATTAATATACAAATTTGG
>NZ_DATMTE010000485.1:0-5124 GCF_035564935.1 Chitinophaga sp.
ATCAATTTCCACGATGGTCTGAACAGATTTGCACTATTCTTTCCATCGAATGAAATATCGAGCAGGTTCACGCACTTCATTTTTAGATCAGCTAAAATCTTCTTTGGAAGAATATATGGACAAGGATTTATAGGGAACTAATTCGCAAACCAACCATAAAAATAGCCATAGGAGATAAATAACCCGCCTTGAAATATCTGCGATCTATTTCCCGCGGGAAAATTCGAGTATCTTCCGGCGGTTCCCCACCAGCCACACTACATCTTCCCATTCGAACTCGGTTTCGGAGGCGGGGTTGAGTATTTTATCACCGCCACGGGCAATACCTACTACCAGCGCCTGTGTTTTTTCGCGGATGCCGGAACCACGGATGGTTTGGCCTTTGAGGCCATTGTGTTCATCCACCACGATGCTGGTAAGGCCAATGTTTTCATCTGCCACATCATCACTTCTTTCCACATTGAGGGTGTTCACCACCCGGTTAAATTCTTCCAGCTGTGCTTCTGTACCAATAGCAGTAAGGATATCGTGCGGGAACAGTTTTTCATCGCGGGTAGGTGCATAGATGGTTACATTCCCTCTTTTGATAGCGCCCACATTGATGCCGTACTTCTCCCGTAATTGCAGGTCTATCAAAGGTTTGTCTACCAGGGTAGACCAGGGATCTATTGCTATCTCCGATACCTGCGCATCCCAGGGCAACAGGTCTGCTGCGGTGGCTTTATGATTGGCGGCATCGGCGGTTTCACGGGCATTGAGGTTGGTAAGGAAACGGCTTTCTATACGGTTGTAATATTTCTGTAATTGGGAACGCAATACCAGCAATACGCAGGCAAGTATAAAGCCGGTGCCCAGTAACGCCTGCCAGAATGTGAAGTACTGGTTTACCAGGAAACCCACCAGCAGCACGGCTACCACGTTGCGTACTACTTCCACCACTACCAATGGCCCATGGTTGTATTTAGAGTCGAGCCACAATGCTTTATAAGAGTTGCTGGAGATCTTCTGCACCATCAGCGCCCAAATGAACGGCGACATCATAGCAATACCAATGACCACGCTCAGCAACTCCGCCAGGAACAGGTTCTTCACATATTTTATAACAAACGGGCCAATATAATAAGTGTTCAGCAAAATGATGGCCAGCATAATCACTGTATTGAGCACAATCACTTTTACATAGCTGCGCAAAACAATGCGCCAGTCGCTCTCCGCCTGTAAGGTTTGTGAACTGGCGCTATACCGGTTCAGGGCATTCATCCAGCGGGTGGGGATGATCTTCTCCAGCCAGTTATAAAACGGTACGGAAAACTTGATCATGTAAGGCGTGGTAAAAGTGGTAATGGCGGAAACGCCTACCGCTACGGGGAATAGGAATTCGCTGGTTACACCCAGGGAAAGACCCAGCGTAGCAATAATAAAGGCAAACTCACCTACCTGCGCCATGCTCATACCTACTTGTACGGCCTGTTTCAGCGGCTGACCGGATAACAGTGCGCCAAGTGCCGTACTGAAAAATTTACCGCTAATGGTGAGCAAGGTTATCCACAATACCGGCCAACGGTATTCTACAATCATTTCCGGGTTAATGAGCATCCCTACCGATACAAAAAAGATAGCGCCAAAAAGATCTTTTACCGGTTGGATCAGGTGTTCCACTTTTTCCGACGAAGTGGTTTCTGCAATGATGGAACCCATGATAAAGGCGCCCAGTTCAGCAGAGAAACCCACTTTAGTGGCCAGGATCACCATGCCCAAACAAAGCGCTATGCTCAGTATCAGCAGGGTTTCACCATTCATGTAACGTTCTATTTTCTTCAGCGCAGTAGGTAGCAGGAAGATCCCCGCCAGGAACCATACCGCCAGGAAGAACATCAGTTTGGCAATGGTAAACAACATCTCCGTACCTTCAAATTTGCGGCTCACCGCCATGGTGGAAAGCAATACCATCATCAGGATCACCACAATGTCTTCTATCACCAGTACACCAAATACAATTTTGGTAAACGATTTCTTCTTAACGCCTAATTCTTCGAATGCGCGGATAATGATAGTGGTAGAAGAGCTGGCCAGCAACCCTCCGAGGAACAGGCTGTCCATAAAACCCCAGCCCATCAGCTGACCGGTGAAATAACCGGCTACCGTGATAAGCGCTATTTCCACAAATGCGGTAATAGTGGCGGTGCCACCTACCCGCATCAGCTTTTTAAAACTAAACTCAAGGCCCAGCGAAAATAACAGGAAAATAACGCCGATCTCAGACCATGTTTTTATACCTTCCGCATCCCCGATAGTGGGGAATAATCTGAAATTGGGGCCCACTATAAACCCCGCGATGATATACCCCAGCACCATCGGCTGCTTCAGCCGTTTAAACAGTAATGTAATAACTCCCGCCGCTCCTAATATTAAAGCCAGGTCAATGATCAATGATGGTAGATGCATACAGTATGAATCAATTTAATGTGTCTTATGATGTACTTTTACGACGCAGAAATATCGGCGTACATAGGTATCAGATGCCAGTTTCCGGTTCTTTGAATTATTGCTAATATATTGTTTTTCCTGCGGGGAAGCAAGATTAAGTTTAGGGGAGGGGAAAGGGAAAAAAGCGGCGGGAGGGACTTACCGCTCTTTTTCCGCCTGTATCTGCGCTACATACCTCGATGGCAGTATGCCAAACTGCTTCTGGAAATTTTTCCCGAAATTAGTCAGGGAGGCAAAACCGCAAAGTTCCGCTACTTCATTGATCTTGTACGATCCGGTAGATAATAGGGAAGCAGCTTTTTTCAACCGTGCAATATTGATCAGCTCATGTGGCGTAAGATCGGATATTGCCTTTATTTTACGGTAGAAAGTAGGACGGCTCATGTTCATGAAGTCCGCCAGCTGTTCCACATCCAGGTCAATATTATTGAGATGCTGGTTAATCAGGTCGTTCAGCTTTTCCAGGAATTGCTCGTCTGCACTGGTATACGCCATGCTGCGTAAATGTACCAGTGGTGTGCTGGCATAATAGGATTTTATTTTATGACGGTTACTGAGCAGGCTCGCAATTTGCGCCTGCAGGAATTGAGGAGAGAAGGGCTTTTCAATGTACGCATCCGCGCCCAGCTCCAGGCCCTCTATTTTCGATTGCATGGTATTGCGCGCGGTAAGCAGGATGACCGGGATATGACTGGATACAAAATCAGATTTAATGATACGGCAAAGTTCAAAGCCATCCATTACCGGCATCATCACATCACTGATCACCAGTTGTACGGGTTGTTCCTGCAGTAAAAGCAGGGCGGCCTGTCCGTCATATGCGGTGATCACTTTGTACTTATCTTCCAGGTCGTCTGCAATGAAAGAAAGTATTTCTTCATTATCATCAACTAACAGTATCAGTGGTTTGTTTTCCATTTGCTCAGGTTAAATTCTATTTCCTGGTGAACAGGCAAAGTAAGTGAAAAAACATTTAATGTCCCCTCGGCAGGTATCAGTTCCAGGGTACCCTTATGCAGTAATGTTAATGACCTTGATAAGGAAAGTCCTATGCCGGTACCCGATTTATCTGCGGTGGCCTTTGCCCGGAAGAATGGTTCAAATATCTTTTCTTTCATCTCCGCAGGAATAATATAGCCATCGTTCTTCACCTGGATCGTGAAAGTGGAATCGTTTTCATCAACGGGCAACAGGTGTATGGATGCCCTGGTAGCAGCATACCTGATAGCATTGTTGATCAGGTTGCCTAATATTTTATTTAATGCCTCGCTATCTACATATGCAAAGAAATGAAGGCTGGATAATTCTATTTTAAACCGGATGTCCTGTTGTTCGGCAGCCGGTGTAAACCGCAGGTGATTTTCTTTCAGCAGTTCAGAAATATCGGTACGTACAAAATTCAGGCTGAAACCATGGATCTCCGTTTTGCGGAAGTCGAGCAACTGGCTGGTAAGCTCCAGGAGCCGGTCGGTATTGCGTTCCATGATGCGCAGGTTCTTACGGATCAACGGTACTTCATCCGCATTCCGGATCACCTTTTCCATGGGGCCTTTGATCAATGTAAGCGGTGTACGGATCTCATGTGCAAGGTGAGTAAAAAATTCAATCTTGGCCTGGTACAGCTCTTTTTCTTTTTCGTGTTCCAGTAATTCCAGCTGTCTTTTTTGCTTTTGTTGCGCGCGCTGATGATACCAGTGGATAATAAAATACACGAGGCTGCCCAGCAGGATAATATATGCAGCATACGCCCAGTAGCTGGCCCAGAAAGGCGGCAGGATGGTGATGGTAAGCACGCGTGGTGTAATGCTCCAGCTGCCGCCGCTGGCCGCTGCCTTTACCATGAACCGGTAAGTGCCCGGCGATAATTTGGTGAAGAAGGTTTTCCGGTTGCTTTCCAGGTAGGTCCAGTCGTGGTCAAGCCCCTCCATCTTGTATGCGTACGCCGTCATTTCAGGGGAAGTATAACTCAGTGCAGCAAAGCTAATGCTGAACGTGGATTGGTCGTGCGATAATGTGATCGTATCTGTAAGGAAGATAGATTTCTCCAGTATATCACCTACTGCTGCTTCTTTATTATACACCTGGAAGCCGGTGATATAAACCGGTGGCAGGTAACTGTTACGCACAAACGATTCCGGGTTGAAACGGATCAATCCTTTTACACTGCCAAAGTACATATTGCCGCAGCTGTCTTTGTACGCGGAATTATAATTGAACTGGTCATTTAACAGGCCGCTGGCTTTAGTGTATACCACGGCATTTTCCGTGGCGGGCGTAAAGCAGGCCAGTCCTTTGGAAGTGGTCACCCAAAGGCGGTCGCGCCGGTCTTCCAGGATGCAGAACATCATATTGCTTAGGAAACCATGCCGTGTTCCGTACGTGGTAAAGTTGTTCCGCCGCCGGTTGTATAAACAGAGCCCGTCGTCTGTAGCCAGCCATAAGCGGTGTTTGCTGTCTTCGAAGATCCTGTTCACGCGATTGTTGCTCAGGCTATTACTGTCGCTGGCATTATGCAGGTAAAGTCCTTTCTTTCCTGTGCGGCGGTTATAATAATAAAGCCCGTCTCTTACAGTGCCTAGCCATATGGTGCCTTCACTATCTTCAAAAACGGCCGTATAGAAAATATAATGCGGCGCC
>NZ_DATMTE010000486.1:0-6123 GCF_035564935.1 Chitinophaga sp.
TTTTCTGCGCTGCCGCTTACACCAATTTCCGGTAAACGTTCCACCCGGGTGTCCCTGATCTCCTCTTCCGCAATTTCAGTGGCTTTCCTGTTTATTTCAATGATGCGGCTGTGTGCTTCTGCTTTCCTCCATGCTTCGGAAAGCGTTAATTTTAAAGTATCCTGGCCTGTGGCAATAAAATTCCTGCCCACGAAAAATACTCCTGCTAAAAAAAGACTTCTGCTGTTCATAATATTCGGCTGCAAAATTATTACGATAATCCATTGTTGATTTCACCGTAATAGTCAATAGTTTCATCATTCTGGACAAATGCTATTTTTGTACAGCGTACCTTATTATTTTACATAACAAACAATTTCTATGGGCTTAATTGCTTCATTACCGGAAATAGAAAAAAAGAGAAATTCTGTTTTTGTGATGCATGAAAAATCGGAAAAGCTGATACCCCTTCACTGCCACAATAAGGGACAATTAAGCTATGTGGAAGGAGGGATCGCCTATATTACTGTTGAGAATCTTACTTACGTGGTACCATCCAGGCATTACTTTTGGATTCCGCCCGGCATGTGGCATATATTACGGATGGGGCACAAGGCCCACGTGCTGCGGTCGCTCTATTTTTATGCCCACGATGATGCGGCAGATCTTTTTTATAGCAAACTGGGAATTTACCCGGCCAGTGAACTGCTGATCCAGATGATCAATTACACCGAACGCTGGGATGGAAAACATGTGAGCAGCAAAGACTATAACTTTGAGTTCCTGGTGGCACTAAAAAAGATCCTGCCTGAAAAAAGCAGGAAGCCCCTGCCCATTGTGCTGCCCGCTACCAATAATGAACAGATGCAGGACATTACCGACTATCTCGAAAGAAATATCGGGAAAAAGCTTACGCTGAGCGGCGTAAGCAAACAATTTAATATTGGGGAACGCTCCCTTTCCCGGTTATTTCAATCGAACCTGAAGATCTCGTTCCTGCAATATCTTAAAACCATAAGAATGATAAGAGCTATTGAAATGATCCTGAAAACAGGCAAACCTATCAGCGAAATAGCATTTGCGGTGGGTTACAGCTCTATCAATTCTTTTAGTGATACATTCCATGAGTTCGTACACGCCCGGCCTTCCGATTTCAGGAAGCCGTAACAGGCCAACCGGCGGCAACACCGGTTGGCCTGTTCATCAGGAACGTTGTGTGCTGATCTTTGTCAGCTGTGCCAGTGTATAAGCGCCTACGGCCATAACAAGGTCACGGACTGCTACGTCGAAATATTGCCCGGCAACAAGCAACTGCAGCGCAATGCAGATCAGCCAGGCCATTACCACGTAAGCACCCACCAGTGGACGCACCAGTACCAGTATGCCGGCGGCAATTTCAATGATCCCCACAATTTTCATGAAAGTGGCGGCGGCGAAAGGGATCATAGCAGCATTACTGCCCAGGTAGTTTTCCCAGTGGGTAAGCAGGTTGGTGAATTTGTCCAGCCCCGCTACAATGGGCACAATGCCAAAAGTAAAGCGTAAGGTTTTTTGAAGCTGTTGGATAGTTGCCATGATACATGTGTTTTTAGTATGATGGTTAGAGCTACACGGCAAAGAAAGGTTACAAAAAAATATACCTTTTATTTTCTTGTAACTTTTTACCGGTTATTTCATCTAATTAACATGACAGCACAAAAGGAAGAAATAGTAAACCTGGTTTCCGATCAGGAAGCAATAGCAAGGATACTGGCAGGTGAACATCAGCTGTTCCGCGTGATCATCAACCGCTATAACCAGCGCCTCTACCGCACAGGTATATCTGTTCTGGAAGATGATGCGGCTACTGAAGACGCGATGCAGAACACCTATATCAATGCCTACAGTCACCTGTCGCAGTTTCAGTTCCGTGCTTCCCTTGGTACCTGGCTCACGCGCATTATGCTCAATGAGTGCTATGAATTAAAACGAAAGAACAGGAACACTTTTACCAGTCCACTATCACCAGATAAATTTACAGATATGAAAACCCCGGCCAGGGATTTAGCAAACAAGGAATTAAGCCAGATATTGGAAGAAGCCATTACCCGGCTCCCGGAAAAATACAGGCTGGTTTTCGTATTGCGCGAAATCGAAGAAATGTCTGTAAAGGAAACTGCCGGCGCGCTTACCATTGAAGAAAACAATGTGAAAGTGCGCCTGAACCGGGCCAAAGCCATGCTCCGGGCAGACCTGAACGCTTATATGAAAGATCATGTTTATCATTTTCACTTAACCCGCTGCGACCGGGTTACCCGGAATGTTTTGCAGAAGCTGGGCATAGATGGAGGGGATAATGCTTCGGAATAACAGGAATCATTTGAGATAACAATACCCCATTTTCGGGAAACCAATGGCCTGGCGTTATTGCGGCTGTTTAGCCGCCTTCGGCGACTACGCGGATTTTGTCTGACTCAGGATTTGATGATTTTGCTGATTCCGCTGATTTTATTTTTTTGATTTAGAAGATATTGATGGTAGACATATTCGTTTATCTGTCTAAATGAGCCCCTTTTCTGTCCGGTTCACCCTTAAACCGGTTTTCATTATTTCCTTCCCGGGGTACTTTCGTTCTGCCTTGGAGCACAAAAGCATCCACAGGAAAGTATCATGGCAAACACAGAAAATTTTAACCGCAGACGCTTTTTAAGCATGGCCGCCTTAACTATTGCGGCAACAAAACTATCTCCTCTGCAGGCATTGGCTGCAAAAAGCGGCAACCGTAAACATAGCCCCCGGCTCCTGCCCTCTTTCGATAACATAAAACAAGTAAAAGCCGGGCTGCTGGATGTTGGCTATGCAGAAGCCGGACCGGCAAATGGGCAACCCGTTATCCTGCTGCATGGCTGGCCTTATGATATCCATAGCTATGCAGAAGTATCCGCTATACTGGCTGCAGCAGGCTACCGCGTAATTGTACCGCATTTGCGGGGACATGGCACTACCAGGTTCTTATCGGATCAAACATTCAGGAACGGGCAGCAGGCGGCGGTGGCCGGCGATATCATTGCCCTCATGGATGCCCTGGATATTAAAAAAGCGATCATTGGCGGGTTCGATTGGGGCGCACGTACCGCCAATATTATTGCGGCATTGTGGCCCGAACGCTGCAAAGCAATGGTATCTGTAAATGGGTATCTTATCAACAACCTGGAAAAAAACAAACAGCCATTACCACCCAAAGCAGAACTGGGCTGGTGGTACCAATACTACTTTGCTACCGATCGCGGTAAACTGGGTTATACGGCCAATTGGTACGACTTCAATAAACTGATCTGGAAAAACGTATCTCCCAAATGGGACTTCGATGAGGCCACCTACAACCTGTCGGCCGCCTCCTTCAAAAACCCCGACTACGTTGCCATTGTGTTGCATAACTACCGCTGGCGCCTCAGCACCGAACCCGGCGAAAAGCAATATGACGCCATCGAAAGCAAGCTGGCAGCTGCACCGGCTATTGCCGTGCCCTCCGTTACGCTCGACGGCGATGCCGATGGCGTGGTTCCCGCCAGCAACGGTTCCGCTTTCGCACACAGGTTCACCGGCAAACACGTGCATCATATCATTAAAGGCGCAGGTCATAACCTTCCGCAGGAAGCACCGGAAGCATTCGCCCATGCCATCATGGAAGCTAACAGTTACGCCTGACAACAACCACTATCCAGTAAAAAAACAGTTATATGAAGATACTCACCCGGAAAACAGGATGGATAACAGCCATCTTTGTATTGGTGATCACGGCCATGCAATTTATTGGTCAGCCGGTGCAAAACCACCCCGTAACAGCGCCCATCAAAGCCCCTGATGAAGTATTGGGCATTCTCCGGCGCGCCTGCTACGACTGCCACTCCAATGAATCCCAACTTAGCTGGTACGATAAAATTGCGCCGGTGTCCTGGCTGGTATCCGCCGATGTAAAAGAAGCGAGATCGAGATTTAATTTCTCTACCTGGGATACGCTTTCTCCTGCAAACCAGCAGGGCTTCCTCTGGGAAATGGTGAACATGGCGCTCACAGGCAAAATGCCGCTGGACTCCTATGCAGCCACACATCCGCAAGCCAGGCTCACTGCAGAAGATATTACCACGCTGAAAAAATATGTGAATGAGCTCAGTCCCGCGGTATACCACGATACCACCGTTATAAAAGATGCAGATAAAGCGTTCAGGCAATTCCGGGAAAGATCTGCGCCCCCAACCGGGAACCCCATAGCCGCCAACGGCGTGGCATACACTCCTGACTTCAGGAAATGGCAGGTGATCAGTACCACCAACCGGTTCGACAATCACAGCATCCGCGTGGTATATGGCAACGATATTGCCGCGAAAGCCATTAAGGAAAACCGGGTCAATCCTTTTCCCGAGGGCAGCACTATTGTAAAGGTAGTATGGAACAGCATTGAAGAAACAAACGGCGACATCCTCCCCGGATCTTTGAACAGTGTGCAGATCATGACGAAAGACAACAAGCGGTTCGCCAACAGTAAAGGCTGGGGATTTGCAAAGTTCAACGGCACTGCACTCAAGCCATACGGCGCTACGCCCATGTTCAATACCACCTGCTTTAACTGCCATAAAATTGCCAGTGCAAACGATTATGTATTCAATCTTCCATTGCCCAACAATGACCTGCAATAGCGGGTATCTTCTCTCTTATTAAAACAAACGGCATGAAAAATTTTCTTTTACTTTTCTTCATTACTGCTGCAGTCGCCTGCAGCCAGCCTGTTCCGGATCACCAACATACACGGGAGATATTCAACGCCGGCGGCTTGCAGGTGATCACTTCATTTGCCAACAGGCAGCAGCAAACCATGAGTGTACTGTTTGGTAATACCGCTGCTGAAACGTGCGCGCTGGACGGCTACAAAACACATGTTCCCGGCGAGGTATTCAAACTCGTTACCTTTAAACAGGCCGGTAATAAGTACTGGTATGGCAGTTATATCAACGGTGCGGTACAAAGCGTTGAAACCATATCTACCACCACAGGTGCGGCGGATCAACTTAGCTACCGGCTGGAACGCGGCCGCCATAGCAGCGGGAACATCAGTCCCGCTGCGCGGATCAGCTATATATTTTCACACAGGCCGTCGGTTTTTCCATGATATTCTCTACGTGGATAATGGCGCCGGTTAACTTTTTCTGATCGTAAGATAAAAATGAGATATTTTTATCGCTACCAGATAGATTTATTACAGATGAAAAAAACAGGTTTTAAAATATCGCCGGCAACCATATGGGTCAGCTCTATAGGCTTAGGGCTACTTTCTTCTGTACCCCAGATTGCCGAACACCATTTTCATTTGGCAGAAGCAGCGGTGAATGCGGGTATCACCGCCACCTTTGCACTGTTGATGTGGTACTTCAATATTTACATGCTGTCGCGCCAGTCTGATAAGCCCCGTAAACAAAGCATCTCGTATTCCAAGCTGCTGAGCAGCCTGCTGTTTGGCCTGGTGGTAATGCTTGGACTGGCTTACATCCAGCAACTGATCCTGTCGCATATTAATTTCGGACCGGTGATGCTGATGGTGGAAGTCAGGGGTATCCTTATCAACCTGGTGTTTTATATGTTCCTGCACCTGCTGCAGCAAAATTACGAGAATCAGCATGTAACGATGGAACTGGAACGTATTAAAAGTGATAACCTCAGCGCCCAGTATGAGCTGCTGAAGCAACAGGTGAACCCGCATTTCCTGTTCAACAGCCTCAATACGCTAAAAGCAATGGTAGAAAGCGGGGAACAGGAAGCCGTTGATTTTATTATCAAGCTATCCAACTTCTACCGCTTTACGCTCGAAAGCCGGAAGCTGGACCTGATCCATGTAAGGGAGGAAATGGATATCCTCAATGCCTATCTTTTTCTTCAGAAAGCACGCTTTGGCGATGGCTTCACTTTTGCAAGCACACTCAGTGATCAGTTGCTTGAAACACTGATCCCTCCCTTTACTTTGCAACTGCTGGTGGAAAACTGCATCAAACATAATATCGTTTCCCTTGAAAAACCGCTGCATATCAGGATCTATGAAGAAGATGATAAAATAATTGTAGAAAACCAGGTGCAGCCGAAAACAGGCGAACAAAATTCCCTGGGGGTAGGTCT
>NZ_DATMTE010000487.1:0-3069 GCF_035564935.1 Chitinophaga sp.
GGCACCAAATGCGCAGTGATTATCGGCAGGCAGGATGAAAAAGGAATGCCGGGCATAGTAGATAAAATAATTTTGCCTACGGATAAGCCGGCTTATGAAATGATTGAGCTGTTGTTTTCAAAAGCAGAGGCATTGTTGTTAACCCATAATGCTACCCAACATTTGAAAGGAATTGGTATCAGCTGCGGCGGCCCGTTGAGCAGTAAAAAAGGAATGATCCTGTCGCCCCCCAACCTGCCGGGATGGGATCATATACCAATGGTAGAACTGGCGGAGAAAAGATTTGGCGTCCGCGCATTTTTACAGAATGATGCCAACGCCTGTGCCGTGGCAGAGTGGAAGTACGGCGCCGGAAAAGGGGTAAACAACATGATCTTTTTAACTTTCGGTACGGGCATGGGAGCAGGACTGATCCTCGATGGCCGGCTGTACTCCGGTATTTCAGACCTGGCAGGTGAAGTAGGTCATTTAAGATTATCGGAAACAGGCCCGGTAGGTTTTGGAAAAGCGGGATCGTTCGAGGGCTTCTGCAGCGGCGGTGGCATTTCCCAGCTGGCGCAAATAAAGGCAAGAGAAAAACTGCAGATGGGTATACCCGTTGTTTTTTGTGCTACGTTAAAAGATCTTCCGGACATCACCGCGAAATCGGTAGCGGAAGCTGCACTGCAAGGCGATGAAACGGCGCTGGATGTTTATCATACCTGTGCACATTATCTTGGCAGGGGGCTGTCGCTGCTGATAGATATCCTGAATCCTGAACTGATTGTACTGGGCAGCATTTACGGCCGCGCGCAATCCTTGCTGGAACCCGTTATGCTGGAGGTGATCCGGAAAGAAGCGCTGCAGGTTTCCCGCAGCGCATGCCGCATTGTGCCGGCAGGGTTAAAAGAAAATATCGGCGACATGGCCGCGCTATCGCTGGCATTGATCAGCAGTGAAAGCTGATCACTACTACATCGTATTGGCGGGGCTGACAAAAAAGATACAGGTGATGGAAGCAAAATCGCGTTTACGCGGTTCCCGGCGCCTGAGTTTATCTTTTGTGTCAGCCCTCTTTTTATTTATCTGCCCCAAAAACAAACCAGATATCATTTTCTCAAAATTTTATTCCCGGATGGCGGTATCCCATCTTTCAGGTGTCATTGTAACAGAGATAGCAACTAATCCCCTGTAGCATACAACCCGGCTGATTTGTAAAAGGACGCTTTTACATAAGCGGAGCTGTGTGCCCCGGCGAAACAATGCTTATCCGGTTATGAAGCTGAAATGCAGGCTGGCCGCCCTGATCCACGTTGGGGCAGGCAGCGTGCTGATTACCTAACTCAAATGACACATGTATGTGTTTTACCAATCCTGACAACGCCTCCCGCGTATGGGCGCCACACCGTAAAGGTGGCATCCTTCTTTTAGTGCTGATGTTTTTTTCGATGCTGTCTGTAAAAGCAGGTATAGCAGACTCGCTGATCACAGGGCATGTACTGGACCCGGAAAACAAACCGCTGCCGGGCGCTTCGGTATCCATTAAAAGTACGCCATCCAAAGGAGTGAAAACAGCGGTGGATGGCAGCTATAGTATCCAGGCCGCTGCTACAGATGTGCTGGTGGTTTCCTTTATAGGCTACAGCCGCCAGGAAGTGCCGGTGAATGACCGCCGGAATATAGAGATCGTTTTGCAGAGCCAGTCCACCAGCCTGGAAAGCGTGGTGGTAGTAGGCTATGGCACACAGAAAAAAGGCGAGGTGACCGGGGCCATTTCATCCGTGAATGAAGGCGACCTGAAAGACCAGGCAGCCGCCAGTTTACAGCAATCCCTGCAGGGAAAGTCTGCGGGTATACAAATTACGCAGAACTCCGGCTCACCGGGAAAGAATGCCACGGTAAGGGTACGCGGACTTACCTCCATCAACAATGCAGATGTGCTGTATGTAGTGGATGGTGTGCCGCTTACGGCCAATGGCATCAACTCTATTGATCCATCCAGCATTGCCTCCGTACAAATATTAAAAGATGCTTCCTCCCAGGCTATTTACGGATCAAGAGGCGCAAACGGCGTAGTACTGATTGAAACAAAAAAAGGTAATAAAAATGCATCGCATATTTATGTAGACGCCTACACCGGTGTGCAGCAGGTGAGAAAAAAACTTAACATGCTGAACGGTCAGGATTTTATTATGCTAAATTCGGAAGCATTTAAGAATGCGGGGCAAACTTCGCCATGGACCGATCCGTCGCAGTACACACTGAACACCAACTGGCAGGATGCCATGTTCCGCTCAGCCCCCGTTCAAAGCTATAACCTGGCTTTTGCCGGCGGCAGCGATAAGCTCACGTATCGTCTCAGCGGTAATTATTTCGACCAGGACGGGATCATTATCGGGTCTTCGTATAAAAGAAGCAGTTTCTCGCTGAACACCACTTTTAAACCCAACAAATATATTGAAGTAGGAGAGAACCTTTCCATTGCCAAAAGTAAACAATACCTGGTGGGAGAAGGCGCTACCAGCCGGGTAGACCTGCTCTCGGCCATCAGCATGGACCCTACGGTGCCGTTGAAAAATGAACAGGGGAATTATGTGCCTTCCAGGTTTTCGGATATCGTGAACCCATTGGCAAGTATTGAGTACATCTCTATGAATCATCCGTTGAATACCTGGTCGGTAGTAGGAAATACTTACCTGCAGCTGAAACCCGTTAAAGGGCTTACGCTGAAATCCAGCCTGGGTATTGACCTCAACTTCTCCGATGATAAGGCTTTTACGCCTACATACTATGTATCGGCAGCGCAGAATAATCCCATTACCAATCTTTCTCAAACAAAGGCAGTGGGATTGAGCTGGACCTGGGACAATACCGCTACCTATGGAACCACTATCGCGGAAGATCATGAACTGAAAGTACTGGCAGGGATCTCTGCACAGCAATACAGCTATGAATTTATCAGAGGCAGTAACCAGGGGCAGCCGGGCAACGATTCCTACCTGCAATATCTCGATGCCGGTACTTCCAATCCAACAGTAGGTGGTACGCTGGTTCGCTGGAGTTTGTTGTCTTATTTAGGAAGATTGAATT
>NZ_DATMTE010000488.1:0-17023 GCF_035564935.1 Chitinophaga sp.
TATCGGTAAAATCTTCCCGGAACAGGCAAAAGTAACCGGTTTGCCGGTCGGTAAGCGGTTCCCAGGAATAAGGGATCATCGGGTTCATGAAAGATAAACACGCGCCTTCTATCCGGATACTCTTATCTGAATAAGATAAAATACCGCCACCCTGTACAATGAGTGAGATCTTATAAAAATCCCTCCTGTTGGACGGCAGGTTAGTGGTGCTGCAGCCAAATTCCTCCAGCCGGTTCACGCTGAACTGCCCGTTGGGGTACTCCTGTCCGTGCAATGCGAAAAAGGACGCTGCGCTTTCTTTTGCTTTCATACCTGTAAAATTATGAAATTCAAACGGAAACACATGGCCTGGTCATGGCCCCGGGTAAACGCCTTTTTTCAACAGTTCAACCGGCTAAATCTGCAACTCATGAAATATTGGATGGCTGTCATCCGCGGCTGTTGCATTTTTACGCCGGATGCTTCGCACAAAAACAGCCGCATATGAAATTCGAAAAAGTGCACAACAAAGGACAGGCGCAAATTTTCAGCAACAGGTACCTGGAACTGCTTACAAAAACACATCCCATCGTTATTTTCGGGATGTACCTGCCGGTGATCGGCTATATGATTTACCACAGCCGCACCTCGTTACACTACTCCTGGTTAAAGATCGGTCTTATTTATGTGGCGGCCGTGCTCGGGTGGACGCTTTTTGAATACCTCGCTCACCGGTTTATTTTCCACTGGGTAAGCGAACATCCGCTGGCAAAGAAGATCACTTATACGATGCATGGTAATCACCACGAATACCCCCGCGACCGTCAGCGGCTATTTATGCCACCGGTGCCCAGCGTGATCATTTCCTCTTTTCTTTTTGCTGTTTTTTATTTACTAATGCAACATGCGGCCTGGGTATTTTTCCCGGGCTTCATTTCCGGCTACCTTGCCTACGGAAGTATGCACTATGCTATCCACGCATGGGCGCCGCCGTTTAAATGGCTGAAACCTTTGTGGCGCAATCATCACCTCCATCACTATAAAAATGAGGAACTGGGTTTTGGCGTAAGCTCCACACTGTGGGACCGTGTGTTCGGTACCATGTTCTAACCCCGACTGGCCCTGCTTTTGGCTGCACCGGATAATTGTTCGCGATACAATTAACCAGTAACGGGCATCAGCACAAAAATACAGGGCTGAAATTTCTCAACATTTTAGTTATTTTTAGTCTGCTTTGTAAATAACAGGGATTCCACAAACAGACTGAAAGACTGCAATGACTAGTGATTTTAATGAAAAAGAACTCCTGGAAATGCTCGCGGAGGATAGTGAATATGCTTTCGCCAGCATATTTGATCATTACCGGCCAAGGGTGCAGGGCACTGCCGTGAAACTACTGAAAAGCACCTCCCTGGCCGAAGAAGTAGTGCAGGACGTATTCCTGAAATTATGGTTGAAAAGAAGGGAGATGAATACCGTGAGTCATCTCAGCGCCTTTATTCTTACCATGACCAGGAACCTGGTATTTGACCGTTTTAAGAAAAAAGTACACGAGGCCGCTTACCGCAAACATATAGAACAGCTCCCCGCTGTTATTAATGATACTGATCATAAAGTGCGTACCTCCCTTGCCGGTAAAGTGCTGCAACACGCTATAGACGGGCTTCCCGCCAGGCAGAAACAGGTGTATGAAATGGTGCGCATCCAGGGCTTGTCGATGGAAGAGATCTCAGAAAATCTCTCCATCTCTAAAAGCACCGCGAAAGGCCATCTCACAGCCGCTCTCCAATCCATCCGGAATTACCTGGAAAAACACCCTGATACTTTATTGGATGTAGTGGGCATACAGGTACTGATCAGCATTTTCCATCAGTCATAATAGTCCCGGAAAAAAAAATATTCCGGCCAACCAGTACCCGGCCATTGCTCAGTCGTCTCACTTATGTAATGCCACGTTCCATGGATCAGACGAGATTTAACCATTTAATGGAGATGTACACCGCCGGCAAGCTGAATGACCACGAATGGCAAGAGCTTGCGGGGATGGTGATGTCGGGTGAATATGACCAGCCCCTGCATGGATTCATTGAAGGCGTATACCACACAGCGGAACATAACGAGGCGCTGAACCAGGAAAAACGGCAGGAGATCCTTGATAAGATTTATAATACGGAAACACCAGCACGGAAGCTACCGGTATTCTGGTGGGCTGCCGCATCACTGTTGTTATTACTGGCATCAGGCGCTGCTTATTTTTACCTGCAACCTGCAAAAACGGCTCCCATATTGCCTGTACAACCTGTTGTTAAAACAAGGGATGTGCAACCAGGCACCAACAAAGCCATGCTCACCCTGGCTGATGGCTCCGTGGTTACCCTGGATACACTGGGCAGGCAGGAGCTGGTACAGGGCAACACCGCCGTGCGTCAGCGTAACGGCCTCCTTCAATATGAAAACCGCGGACAGGATAACGCGAACAGCTATAATACCCTTACTACACCCAAAGGAGGGCAATACCGCCTCCTGTTGCCGGACGGCACTGCCGTATGGCTGAATGCCGGGTCATCACTTCGCTACCCGGTAGCCTTCAGCGATGCGGAACGAAGGGTAACGCTTACCGGGGAAGCCTATTTTGAAGTAGTACATGACCATAAAAAACCATTCAGGGTACAGGTGGGCAACCAGGTGGTGGAAGACCTGGGCACACGTTTCAATATCAATGCCTATGCCGATGAACCTGTGGCCAGCACCACACTGCTGGAAGGCGCTGTGAAAATAAACAATACCCTCCTCAAGCCGGGAGAACAGGCTCAGGTAACGAAAGAAGGTGTTATTTCCGTGGTGAAAAATATAAATACCGCAGATGCGGTGGCCTGGAAAGAAGGCTTTTTTGTTTTCAGGAACGATAACCTGAAAACCGTTATGCGGGAACTTGCCCGCTGGTACGATGTAGAAATAATTTATCAGCCAAATATTAATAACAACCAGCAATTTTCAGGCAGGATCGATCGCAGTCTTACGCTGGCCCAGGTATTAAACGGGCTGGCCTTAACAAAAGCACGTTTTACAATAGAAGACAACCGGAAAGTAGTGATACTTCCATAAACAAGTTTATATCAACCAACGGCTGACTTAAAACAAAACCAGGAATGCGCGAACATTCCCGGTGGATGTCTTAGGTCAACTTAATAAACATTGCCCTGAACGGCCATTTATTATTTAACCAAAACACTGCAAAAGTATGTCTTTTTTTTACTGCTGTAAAAGGAATTTCCGGCTGCCCGGAACTTTCCGGCAACTCCTTCTTACTATGAAGCTAACGGTTGTTCTTATTGTACTTGCCCTTGGGGTAAATGCCAGCGGATACTCCCAGAAAGTATCCCTGAGCGGCAATAATATTCCGCTTGAAAAAATATTTGCCGCTATTGAAAAGCAAACAGGCTACGCTTTTTTCTATAACAATGTAGATATCGGTAAAGCGCCGGCTGTAAGTATTTCTGTTCAGCATGCCAGCCTGGAAGCGGCGCTGGGAAAGATTTTGAAAGATCAGCCACTGATGTATACCATTCTTGGCAAAACAATCTTTATCAGGAGCGTTACCGGTAATAAACAACCTGATGTTACAGCAACCGCAGCGCCGGTGCGCGGTGTAGTTACGGATGCGGCCAGCGGCAAACCGCTGGTAGGCGTTACCATCCAGGTGAAAGGCAGCAGTACCGGCACCACCACGGATATAGACGGTAAGTTCAGCATTGCCGCACCTGAAAACGCTATACTGGTAGTATCATACCTCGGCTTCGCCAAACAGGAGGTGAAAGTGAACGGCAACGCAGCATTGAACATCGCTTTACAGGCCACTAACACCGGGCTTAACCAGGTAGTGGTGATCGGCTACGGAACGGAACGCAAAAAGGACCTTACCGGCGCTATCGCCTCCATCAAATCAGAAGATCTTACCAAAACCGCTGCCAATAGCTTTACTACCGCTATCCAGGGTAAAGTGCCGGGCGTATTTATTTCACAAACCGGTGGCGCCCCGGGCGCAGCAGCATCGGTACGCATCAGGGGAGTAGGTACCACCGGCGGCAACCAGCCCCTTTACGTGATCGATGGCTTCCCGGTAAACGGGGAGGGGATGAGCATCCCCGGCAGCTCCTATAAAGTAGACGGCCTCTCTATCATTAACCCCGCCGATATAGCCTCCATTGAAGTGTTGAAAGACGCTGCCGCGGCAGCTATTTATGGCTCCCGCGCAGCCAACGGTGTAATCCTGGTCACTACCAAACGGGGAAAAGAAGGCCTGGTAGATGTTAACGTGAATGCATATACGGGATTTTCCCAGCTATGGAAAAAACCAGCCTTCCTCAATGCTACAGAATTTGCCCGGATGGCAAATGAACTGTATACCAATTCAGGCATGGCCCCCAATCCACAATGGGCCGATCCTGAATCCTTTGGCAAAGGCACAGATATGATCGGTGAAATTTTCCGTAACGCCCCCATGCAAAACTATGATCTCAGTTTTTCGGGAGGTACACAAAAATTAAAAGCGAGAATGTCTCTTGGTTATACCGATCAGAAAGGAACCATGATAGGCACATCTTACAAAAGATACACCGGCAGGCTCACCGTAGACCTGAAAGGCAACGATAAATTCAGTTTCGGCGGATCGCTTGCCTTTGCCGCTACCGAATCCAAAGGCCAGAATACGGATGCTATGCAGGGAGGTATCTTTAACCTCGCCCAACAGTTCTTTCCCACACTCAGCAGGGACTCAGCGTTCTTTGGTCCCGGTGGCTACTATACCAAAGATGGCGATAATCCTATCCTGAAGGCCGGTTCTATCGACAATAATCTCAAAAACTTCCGCATCTACGGTAATGCCTTCGGGGAATACGAAATCATAAAGCACCTGAAATTCAGAACAAGTATCGGGATTGACATCAACAATAACAGGATCTCCGCCTGGGAAGGGAAAGCGGAAAGAGGGTTTTATATACATCCGCAGGCAACACTGTCTGAGAGATACGACCAGGGCGATACCCGCCTGATTGAAAATACATTATCCTATTCAAAAGCATTCGGCGATCACAGCTTCTCTGCAGTAATAGGACAAACAGCGCAAACCATCCGCACCAGCTGGATCTCTGCTGCCGGCAACGGTTTCCAGAATGAAGCGCTGCAGGTGATCAATGCCAGTGATATCAGCCTGCGTACGGCCAGCGGTACCAACGCTTACTCCACGCTGGCCTCTTACCTGGGCCGCGTGAACTATTCCTATAAAAGTAAATACCTGCTCTCGGCCAGCCTGCGCCGCGATGGTTCTTCCAACTTCGGTCCCAATAACAAATGGGGTAACTTTGCTGCCGTGTCCGCCGGCTGGCGCATCTCGGAAGAAGCCTTCATGAAACCACTGGCAGGTATCCTGAGCGATCTGAAACTCCGCGGCAGCTGGGGACAACTTGGTAACGACGCTATCCCCGCTTTTGGTTATTTAAGCACTATCCGAAGCGGCGCCGGTTCAGACAACTACGTGTTCGGAACAGGCACACAGGCCATTGTAACAGGTGCTACTATGATACGCCCCGGCAACCCCGACCTGAAATGGGAAACCACCGAACAAACAGATATCGGTATCGATGCATCTTTCCTGGAAGACCGGCTGTATCTCACCGCCGACTATTTTATCAAGAACACGAAAGACATGCTGATCAGCTTGCCGGTATCCCTGGAAGCGGGTTTCCAGAATGCGCCCACCGTTAACGGCGGCAGTGTGCAGAACAAAGGACTGGAATTGTTGCTGGGATTCAGGGATCATATCGGCAGCCTGCATTTCGATGTAAGCGGTAATATCGCTACCCTTAGCAACGTGGTGAAAAGTTTGGGTGTGGGACAACCCATTGTTGGGCCCAACCTCGCAGGCACCAGCATGACCATGACCTATACCCAGGCCGGTAGGCCAATAGGATACTACCGCGGGTACATAGTGGATGGTGTTTACCAGACAGATGAAGAAGTAAATAAAACTTTCCAGCCAAATGCAGTGGCGGGCGATTTCAGGTACAGGGATGTGAACGGCGATAAGTCGCTCACGGATGAAGACAAGGTAATGATCGGCAAACCCTGGCCCAATTTCACTTACGGGTTTAATATGAACCTCTCCTGCAAAGGGTTCGATCTGAACGTACTGTTCCAGGGCGTATCGGGCAACCAGATCTACCGCGCCAATAAAGTGTCGAACTACCCCATGAAATACTTCAACGGCAACGGTATCGTAAACGGTGTGAAAGAAGTGCTGAATCACTGGACGCCGGGCAGCGGCATCAACAATCAACCAGGGCTGAAATATATTGATGCCAACGGGAACTATGCCAACCCTTCTTCCTTTTTTGTAGAAGATGGCGACTACCTGCGCCTGCGCAATATTGTGCTGGGATATAACCTGCCCAATCATCTCATCAAAAACAGCCTGTTCAAAAGTGTAAGGGTATATGTAAGCGCGCAAAATTTATTTACCATCACGAAGTACTCAGGCTTTGACCCGGAAATAGGAAGTACCGATCCGCTTAATTCCGGTATAGATACCGGTGTATTTCCGCAGCCACGCACTTTCATGGGAGGTATAAATGTAGGTTTCTGATTTCACGATTAATTCAAACAGCTATGAAAATATTCACCAAAAATATGATGTTGCTTGCTATTGGCTTATGCACCGCTTCCTGCGGGGCCGATTTCCTTACAGTAACACCAAAAGATGTACTTACAGATGCCAACTTTTTCCTGACAGAAGGAGACGCACAATCGGCCCTGATCGGGGCGTATGGCCAGTTACAGGAAGAATCCACTTTCGGCAATGTGGTGGATGCTGCCAACATTGAATGGACCATCAGCGGGGATCTTTACGAACAGGATCAGAATACGCCGCGTGTGCAGCTGGAAATGCTTACGCTGCCTGCCAACAACCTGTACATAGGCCAGATGTATGCGGGCCTGTACCAGGGCGTAGCCAGGGCAAATTTTGTAATAGAAAGGGTAGGGAAGATGGATAAACTGGGGGAAACTGTAAAAGCACAGATCGTGGCACAGGCTAAATTCCTGCGCGCTATTTACTACTATAAACTGGTGAACTATTTTGGGGGTGTTCCGCTGGTAACAACAGAGCTGAACGCGGCCTCCAAACTCGATATCCCGCGCGCATCTGCTGCAGAGGTATGGAAACAGGTGGAAACAGACCTGAAAGAAGCCGCTGATATATTGCCCGTTACATGGACCAATGCCGCCGATATGGGAAGAGCCACCAAAGGTGCGGCCCTGGCTTATCTTGCCAAAGTGTACCTGTGGCAAAAAAACTGGAGCGGCGCCGTCACCGCCGGCGAGGCGGTGGTGAACTCCGGTGTATACGACCTGCTGTCCGATTTCAGGAGCGTATTCCTGGAAACAAATAAAAACAATAAGGAAATTGTTTTTGCTACACAATACAGTTCCCAGAGCAATGGCATTGAAGGTAATGGCCTGGATGTGCGCTCTGCTCCAAGAGGCGCTGCTGCACAGTTTATTGGCCGTGGCGCCAACAGTAATTTCGTTCCGCAAACCAACTGGATCAACGCTTTCGAAAGAGATGCTTCCGGCAAAATAAAAGACAAACGCTACTGGGGCGTGATCATCGGCCCGGGAGAACCCCACCAGGAAATGCCCGGCTTTGTAATGCCGCTTACTTTCCCTAACGGGTATACGAAAACAGGCTATATTGTTACCAAGTACTGGCAAAAGGCATCTGTCGTAAACTCAGGCGTTAACGCACCCGTGGTAAGGTTTTCTGAAGTGCTGCTGAACTATGCGGAAGCGCTCAATGAAACAGGCCGCTCTGAAGATGCCATGAAACTGGTGAACAGGGTGAGAGCCCGTGCCGGCCTGGATCCCGCGCCGCTCAATCTTTCAAAAGACAAAACCCTCGATGCTATTTACAACGAACGCCGTTTTGAATTTGTATGGGAACCTGCAGGTGCATACTCTGACCTGAACCGTCGCGACAGGCTCATTGATTTTATCCGTAAAAACCGCGCGGATTTTGCAAAGATAGAAGTGGATACCAAACCCTGGTTGAAAGAACATCCCATCCTTTTACCCATCCCATTGGGCGCATGGAACGTAAATAAATCACTGGTGCAGAATCCTGGTTATCCGTCTTTCTAAAATAAAAACAGCAATCATCAAAAATAAGGTAATGAGAAAATGCTTAACCATTTGTTTATTGATGCTTGTCTGTGGTGGTACACAGGCACAGTCGCTCTCCGCTGATTCGGCAGCCATAAACAGATTACCATCTATCCCCTTTTTACCATCGCCGCTGATACTGGATGAAGGAGGTAAAAATATCCCGGTGAAAACCACCGCGCAATGGCAACAGAAACGCAGCGAGATCAGGAAGCAATACCAGCATTGGGTATCAGGAACAGTACCGCCGGCGCCGAAGTCTTTCTCTGTGGAAGTACTTTCCGAAAGAACGGAGAACAATGTGAAAATACGGCTGGTGCAATTAAGTTTCGGTCCGGGTAACCGCGCTAAAATGACCCTGGAGCTGATGATACCGCCTTCAGCAAACCGCTTGCCCGTATTCATGACCCAGTGGAATCACCGCGGATGGGCGCAGATTGCCGTACGCAGGGGATACATCGGTTGTGTGTATGCCGGTGCAGATGGAAAAGATGATACCCGCAATTACAACGAAATATTTACCGGCTACGATTTTGCTACACTGATGAAACGCGCCTGGGGCGCTTCCCGCGTGGTAGATTACCTGGTGAAGCTCCCGGAAGTGGATACCGCCTGCATTGCTATCACAGGCCATTCGCGCAATGGCAAGCAATCCCTGATGGCAGCGGCTTTTGATGAACGCATCAAAGCGGTGGTGAGCAGCAGCGGCGGCACAGGAGGGGAGAGCACTTTCCGTTTTTCTGATGAACGTTTTGAATCGGAATCGGTGGAAGAGATCACCCGTGTTTTCCCGCAATGGTTTCATGCCCGGTTAAGATTATTCAGCGGCCGCGAACAACAATTGCCGGTAGATCAGAACCTCCTGATGTCGCTGGTAGCGCCCCGCGGATTAATGATGGTATCGGCCATTACGGAAACACAGGGCAACGGCTGGGGAATAGAACAGTCGTACAAATCAGTGTCTTCCGCCTATCATTTCCTCCATGCTGATAAGAACATTGCCTTGCTGCTGCGCCGTGGCCGGCATCAACATGCGGCACGCGAAGCGGAAGACTTCATAGATTTCTTCGACTATATTTTTCACCGCACTACAAAAGCACCGGAAAATAAAATGTACTACGGTTATTCCTTTGAAAAATGGCGGCAGCACAGCGGAGAGAAAATTGATCCTGCAAAATGGCAGCCTCACGCTACGTTATCTGCCGATAGCCTTATCCGCTGGCTGTTAGGTAATGAGCCGCCGGGTATCGGCTCAGACCGTGTCTTATCGCCGGTAATGACCCGCAATCATACCTACCCCGACGATTACCTGTCTGAAGTGATCGGCGAACGTGCCCTGCCAGGCAGTATAGCTAAAATGGTGGTAGGCCCGTATAATGCGCTGGGAGAGGATTTGTGGGGAAATATCTATTTCCCGTCGGAGGTGGTAAAGGGAGATTCAGTAACCGGGAAATTACCGCTTGTGATCCTGTTGCACGATTATTCCTATGCTACCGGCAGTCACCAGCGGTTACCCGCAGCAGTACGCCGCTTTACTGAAAAGGGATATGCCGTACTCACTTTTGATTTTCCCGGCTTCGGCACCCGTATTGAAGAAGCCGCCAATTTTTATACACGTTACCCGCACTGGTCGCTGATGGGGAAAATGGTTGCGGATACCCGCAGCATCATTAACGACGCATATACCCGTATGCCTTTTGTAGATACCACGCATATTTACCTGGCAGGCTATTCACTTGGAGGAACAGTAGCATTGCTGACCACAGCCCTGGATCCCCGCGTGAAGGGAGTGGCAGCTGTAGCTGCATTCGGCTCGCTGCGGCATGCGGATAAGTCCACGGAAGGAGTGCAGCATTATTCCCACCTGCACGGACTTATACCAAGGCTTGGTTTTTTTGAAGGAGCGGAAAAAAATATCCCGGTAGATTTTGATGATGTGCTTCGCAGTATCGGCTCCAGGCCCATACTGATTGTAGCGCCGCAGCACGACAGGCATCATCCGCTGCCGGAAGTACGCCGGATGGTAACGCCTGCTATGCAAACAAATAAGCAGCTTTCTTTTGAAACTCCAAACGACTATGGCCGCTTTACTGCAGAGATGCAGGAAATGATGGCCGGCTGGTTGCAGGCACAAAAGAAGTAGTGGTAAGGTATATCGGGGCTCCGTAAGGAGCCCTTTTTTATTACCTTTAACGGGAGATGATAACGCTGCTAACCATACTGATCAGCAACTGTTGCGCGGAGATCCGCCCGGATAGCCTGTCGCCCCGCAGTACGGATACCACGCACCTGTCTTACACCGTGGCGCCGGCGAACGACTGGAACGCCCTCTTCACCCGTGAATCCGGCTGGTTTGGCGGCGATGGCATCTTCAGCATTCCCCTGAACGGTGTGGACACCGCCGGCGCTGCCGACAGCACCCTGCTGCTGTTCAGCGACAGTATGACGGGCACCATCCGCGATGGCAAACTGCAGCCGGATGTTGCCATGATCCATAATTCTGCTGCCGTGCTGAAAGGCAACGCACCACTGGAAAAAAATATCCGCTTCTGGTGGAATACAGGTCCTGCTGCTTTATTTGAACCGCATACCCCCGCCGCTGTAAAAGACGACTACTACTGGTTGGGCGACGGCTTCGTGAATCACGCCAAAGGGAATGATATCTACATTACCGCTTATCGCATCCGGAATATCAGCAACAAAGATTTTGGCTTCGCTGAAACAGGCAATGCCTTTATCGTCTTGCCCGCAGGCAGCAAGCCGCCTTTTACTAAACATCGCCAGCTGGATACGCCATTGTTCCTGCCCGCCGCCGGTAATGAAAACAGCTCTTTCGGCGCCGGAATTTTGGTGAATACCCAACAGGCCGGCGCACCCGATCCTGATGGCTATGTGTATGTATATGGCATCAAAGGGCAACAGAAGGAAGTGCTGGTAGCCCGTGTATTGCCGGAAAATATAGAACATTTTGAAAGATGGTACTACTGGAACAGGCAGCAATGGTCCACAGATATCGCGCAGGCCGCTGCCATCACGGCGCATGCCTCCAATGAACTGAGCGTAACCCCGCTGAAAGACGGCCGTTATGCCCTCATTTGCCAGGTAGACGGTATGAGCCCTGTGGTAGGGCTGCGGCTGGGACTCAGCCCTGCAGGCCCCTTCGGACCGGTCATCAAAATATGGGAATGCCCCGAAGTAAAGGAAAACAAACACTTTTTCGTGTATAACGCCAAAGCACATCCGAATTTGTCAAAACCCGGTGAACTACTCATCAGCTATAATGTAAACGCTTTCGACTTCCTCAATGAGCTTGCCATGCAGCCACAACTGTACCGCCCCCGCTTCATAAGGCTTACCTTCCAATAACCACTGGTCACTATCCCGCTTGATAAAAAGCGGTTATTTTTATACATTGGCGCACCAGCTCGCTACAGCTGCTTAACAACAAATCTGAACAGCGCTTATGAAGAGATTACTATTCGGGTGCGCTGCCATACTGATGGCCGCCACTACCTATGCCCAGGAAAACGCCCTATGGCTGAGGAATCCGTCTATCTCCCCCGATGGCAGTACCATCGCCTTCGGCTATAAAGGGGATATTTACCGGGTAGATGCGAAAGGAGGAGTGGCCGTTCCGCTCACCATCCATGAAGCCCACGACATGCTCCCGGTTTGGAGTCACGATGGCAAATACATCGCCTTTGCCAGTGACCGCTACGGTAACTTCGACGTATTTGTAATGCCCGCTGAAGGCGGCGCACCGGTACGTCTCACCACCAACAGCGCCGGCGATTTTCCGTACGATTTCACCGCAGATAACAAACAGGTATTGTTTGGAAGCGCCCGCAACGCACCTGCCGCCAGCGTAAGGTTTCCCTACCGCCTTTTCAGGAACATGTACACCGTTCCTGTAACCGGCGGCCGTGCTACACTGCTCAGCGCAGCCGGCGCCGATGTGGCGCATTACAACAAGGCAGGGAACAAACTGATTTTCCAGGATCGTAAAGGATATGAAGATCCGATGCGTAAACACCACGTATCTTCCGTAACCCGCGATATATGGGTAATGGACATCGCCAAAGGCAGCTACGAAAAAGTATCGGAATATAACGGGGAAGACAGGGAGCCGGTTTTCGGTAATGGCAACGATATTTATTATCTCAGCGAAAAAGGCGGTATCTCCCAGAACCTCTTCAAAGGATCTGTTACTGATAAAACCAGTATGCAGCAGCTCACCACCTTTACCAAACACCCGGTGCGTAATCTTTCAAAAGCAGATAATAATACCCTTTGCTTCACCTATAACGGTGAAATATATACGCTGAAGGAAGGAGAGCAACCCCGCAAACTGGAAGTGCGCATCTTCAACGACGGAAGGGCGGGTGTCGTGAAAAATGTACCGGTAAACGGCAACACCACCGAATTTGCCATGAGCCCCGATGGTAAACAAATGGCATTCATAGCCAGGGGAGAGGTGTTCGTTACCAGCGTGGAAGGTAATCTTACCAAACGTATCACCAATACACCCCAGCAGGAAAGAATGGTGCAGTGGTCGCCCGATGGCAAACGCCTCATCTATGCCGCAGAACGCAACGGCAATTGGGATATCTATCAAACTACCAAAGTACGCAGCGAAGAACCTTATTTCTTTGCGGCCACCCTCCTGAAAGAAGAACCGGTGATTGCCACCGCCGCAGAAGAATTTCAGCCGGTATTCTCTCCGGACGGAAAAGAAATTGCCTACGTGGAAAACCGTAATATCCTCAAAGTATTTAATATCGCTTCCGGTAAAAGTCGCACGCTGCTGCCCGCTGGCCGCAATCATTCCTACTCGGATGGCGACTGGAGCTTTGAGTGGAGCCCCGATGGCAAATGGATCGTTACAGACGACCAGCAGGGTTACTTCAGCATGAAAAACGCTACGCTCATCCCCGCCGATGGTAAAGGCGCCTCCATTTATCCCGTCAACAGCGGCTTCGGTGAAGGCAGTACCAAATGGGCCGCCGGCGGAAAAATGCTCACCTGGGCCAGCAGCCGCGAAGGACGTAAATCCCTCGCGAAACAAGGCAGCCGCGAAGTAGATATCTACGCCGTTTTCTTCGACCAGGAAGCATACGACAACTACAAACTGTCGAAAGATGAATTTAACCTCCTGAAAGAAAAGGAAGCAACCGGCGGCAAAGCAGCGAAAGACTCCGCACTGAAAGCCAAAGATTCTGCCGACGCAAAGAAAGGATTCCATCCCGATTTCAATAACCTGGAGAACAGGAAAGTAAAACTCACTATCAACAGCGCCTCCATCAGCGATTATGTGCTCAGCAAAGACGCCGGTAAACTGTATTACATGGCTTCCTTTGAAAAAGGATACGACCTCTGGGTAACGGAACCAAGAACCGGTGAAACAAAGATCCTCGCCAAACTGGGTGGCACACCCGGTGGTATAGAGCTGAGTAAAGATGGCAACACCCTCTTCGTGAGTAACCGCGGCAGTGTGGTAAAGGTAGATGCCAACAGCGGAAAAATTACGCCGGTGTCTATCAGTACGGAACTGTCGCTCAACCAGGATGCAGAACGTAAATACATCTTCTGGCATGCATGGAAGCAGGTGAAAGAAAAATTCTATGATCCTACCATCCGTAACATCGACTGGAAAATGTACGGCGATAACTACGCCCGTTTCCTCCCGCATATCAGCAACAACTACGACTTTGAAGAACTGCTCAGCGAACTGCTGGGAGAACTGAATGGTTCCCATACCGGTGGCCGCTATTCCCCCCAGCAAATGAATGGCGACGCTACGGCATCGTTAGGGCTACTGTATGATGAAACCTCTACTGCCGATGGTTTGAAAGTAGATGATATCATTGCCGGTGGTCCTTTCAACAAGGCAGCCAGCAAGCTGAAAAAAGGTAACATCATCGAAAAAATTGATGGCGAAAGCATTACTGCCAAATCCGACTGGGCGTCTTTACTGAACCGCAAAGCAGGTAATAATGTGTTGGTAACCATCTACAATCCTGATACCAAAGCCCGTTGGGAAGAAACCGTGAAACCCATTTCTTCCGCGGAAGAAAATACACTCATGTATAAACGCTGGGTAGAGCACACCCGTGAAATGGTGGATAAGCTCAGCAACGGGAAAGTAGGTTATGTGCATGTACAAAGCATGAACGATGCCAGCTATCGCTCTGTATACGACGAAGTAATGGGCCGCAACCGCGATAAAAAAGCCCTGATCGTGGATACCCGCTTTAATGGTGGCGGATGGCTGCACGATGATCTTTACAACTTCCTCAGCGGTAAAAAGTACCTCGATTTTGCACCACAGGGCGAAAGGCTCAAAGGCGGTGAACCCACCGGCCAGTGGCAGGCGCCGAGTTGTGTGATCATGAGCGAAGGCAACTACAGCGATGCATTCATCTTCCCTTATATTTACAAACAAGGGAATATAGGTAAGCTCATTGGTATGCCGGTACCCGGTACCGGTACCGCCGTTTGGTGGGAAACACAGATAGATCCCACCATGGTATTCGGAATACCCATGGTAGGCACTATTGGCAAAGAAAACCGGCCTACCGAGAATTTGCAGCTGGAACCGGATATCAGGGTGCCGCTTCCTTACGAAGAGTTCCTGGCTGGTAAAGATGCCCAGCTGGAAGCTGCCGTAAAAGAGATGTTGCAGGAAATTAAATAAAATGGGTTAATGAATAAACGGGCCCCTGCAGCGGAATGCTGCGGGGGCTTTTTGTTTATGCTGACTGATGTAATCTGTTAGTACTTACCGTTTTCTGGAGATAAATACCTGATTTGAATGATAAGAAAACCGGTATGAAGATTCAACCATATTCGCATGATGTTACTGCATCTGAAATAGAACTGATAAGAAGCATGGGATTTGAAATTAAAGGGGAGGTTGATCATTGTGAAGATTTTGTAAAAAGATATTTTCATAAATGTGACCTTTTGAAATTACTTCATGATCTTAATGAGATTTAGAGGCTGTTTGTATGACCGGGAACTAATTTAAACCGCTTGATTCCCCCTTTTTTTCCACCCCTTGTTTCTCTTCCCCATAAACCTTAGCTTTGAGACAACAATAATCTCCAATATCAACCAATCATTAATTATTGCAGCCAGTTTTTAGATTTAATAAGAGATGATGACCGATTACGCGTACTATGCTGATGAAGAGCTGGTTCAGCTGATGGGTAAAGATGATCACAACGCCTTTACAGAAATCTACAACCGTTACTGGAAACGCTTGTACGTGCTGGCGTATGACCGTTTGCGTTCCCGGGAGCTGGCGGAAGATGTAGTGCAGGATGTGCTTACCGGTTTATGGCAGCGCAGAACGCAAACCATCATCCGGTCTCTGCCCGCGTACCTGGCTACTGCCGCCAGGTACGCCGTATTTACCCAATTGTCAAAAATGATCCCCGTAACTGCCGTAGATGCTCTCCCCGAAGCAGTACAGGCAGTAACAGACGATGCCGCCCAGGTGCATTTCCTGCAGCAATCCATGCAGGAACAGCTTAAACAATTACCCGAAAAATGCAGGATCGTATTCGATTACAGCCGGAATATGGGCCTGAGTAACAAAGAAATAGCCACCGAACTGAAGATCTCCGAAAAAGCCGTGGAAAAGCATATCACCAAAGCCCTGCAACGCCTGCGCCTCCAGTTCAGGAATTATTTCCACGCCCTGTTTTAAAATTTTTTTTTACCGGAGGTAGGGTAGCGCCCTTATATCCAGACATACTATAAAGGACCCTGTAAATTATACACGGATGGAAAGGAATGAACTGGCCATACTATCGAAGAAGTACCTTGCCGGAGCGGCCAGTAACGACGAGAAAAACCGTTTGCTGCAATGGTACAATGCTTATGATGAGCAGGCTTTAACAGCATACCTGGCCAGCCCGGAAACGGAAGCCAGCCTGGAGCAGCGGATGCGCCACCGCCTGATGGCGGCCACGGCCCCCGAGCCAAAGGTAGTGCCCATGCGCCGTAATGGCTGGAAAGCAGCGGCAGCAGTATTATTGCTGGTTACAGCCGGCGCCGGCTTCTATGTTTGGCAGTCGGGCAAAAAACAGCCGCTCGCAGAAAAAGCGGTTACTATCACGCCCGGAAGCGATAAAGCCACGCTTACGCTGGCGGATGGAACAGTGGTAAACCTGGACAGTGCAGGCACAGGCGTACTCACGGTACAGGGCAATAGTAAAGTGGAAAAAACCACGCACGGCCAGATCGTGTACAAAAACGGTAATGCCAATGCTGCCGCTGTTACTTACAATACATTACGCACGCCCCGCGGCGGACAATACAAGATCACGCTGCCGGATGGTACAGATGTTTGGCTTAACGCCAATTCATCTGTAAGCTATCCCACTGCATTTACCGGGAAAGAACGGAAGGTGGATATTACCGGCGAAGCCTATTTTGAAGTGGCGGAAGATGCAGAACGGCCTTTTACAGTAAAGGTGAATAACAATATGGATGTGTTAGTGCTGGGCACGCATTTCAATATCAATGCCTATGCAGATGAAAGTACCATTAATACCACCTTGCTGGAAGGAGCGGTACTGGTAAGAACTACCGGCGCCATGCGCCATCTGAATCCTGGGCAGCAGGCGAAGGTTACACCGGCCGGAGATGGGATTGTGGGCGTGAAACGGATAGATGCCAACAGCGCTGTTGCCTGGAAAAACGGGTATTTTTCTTTTGAAGATGCTGATATTCCTACCGTGATGCGGCAATTATCCAGGTGGTATAACATAGAAGTAAAATACAGTGAAAAAATACCGGAAGAAACATTTACAGGGGAAATTGG
>NZ_DATMTE010000489.1:0-2385 GCF_035564935.1 Chitinophaga sp.
GTAACGGATCACAACAGAAGAAAAAGGTGAATGCAGCAACTGTTGCAGGGTGGACAACCGGGAAACTTGTTTTCAGAAACGAAACGCTCCGGCACGTGGCCATTATGCTGGAGAATATTTATGATGTTAAAATTATTTTTAAAGATGAAGCTACGAAAGGGATACGTTTTACAGCAAACTTCAGTTCCACCGATTCATTGGAAAAAATCCTTTTCGCCATTGCTAAAGCCAACAAACTTAACTGGTCTGTACGTAATAAAGTAGTACAGTTCTAAATCCAACTTTTACTTAACCAAAACTCTGACTTGTATGAAGCGATTCACTTGGTGTCATCTCTATGCCATCCGGAAAACGATGCGCGCCGGCTGCAGCATATTCCTGCTCATCTCCCTGTGTACACAACTATTGTTTGCAAACGCGTTAACCGGGCAAACTGCCAGTGGCATCAAAATAAATGTGCAACTGGAAAACCGCTCCCTGCAAGATATCCTGGCGGAGATGGAGAGGAAAAGCGGTCTTTCATTTGTTTACAACGACAAGCTCGTAGCGGAATACACCCGGCTATCGGTATCGGCAAAGGAGCAACCGTTATCTGTTGTTTTAGACAAAGTACTGAAGCACACAAAGCTCGGTTACCTGCAGAAAGATAACCTGATCATTATTGTGGAAAAAGAAACGCCAAACCCGGGTAGCATCCAGGTTACCGCGCCTGTACAGGAAATAACTGTACAGGGAAAAGTAACTGATGGAGAAAGCTCTCCCTTACCCGGCGTGAGTGTGAAAATTAAGAACGGCCAAACAGGAACAACCACAAATGTGGAGGGTAAATATCATATCACTGTTTCCCCCAACGCCATACTTGTGTTTTCTTACCTGGGCTTCCAGGAGGTAGAAATGCCGGTGAATGGCAGAACAGCTGTAGATATAGTGATGAAGGCTTCAATAGCCAGTTTGAGTGAAGCGGTGGTAATTGGTTATGGCACCCAGCGCAGGAGCGATGTAACCAGTGCCGTGGCCACCGTAAAATCGGAGAACTTTGTAAAAGGGCCGGTACTGGATGCCGGTCAGTTACTGCAGGGAAAAGTTGCAGGTTTAACGATCGCTACTCCCAGTGGTAACCCCACCGATGGTTCACAGATATTACTGCGCGGTAACACCACTTTATACGGCGCCAATGCCAACCCGCTTGTTATCATTGACGGAATCCCCGGCGACCTGAAAACAGTAGCCCCGGAAGATATTGAATCCGTTGATGTACTGAAAGATGGCTCATCTGCAGCCATCTATGGGGTGAGAGGTTCCAACGGCGTTATTATCATCACTACAAAAAGAGCCAGGGGCACCTATACCAATTCCGTTGATTACAGCGGCTATGCTACTACGCAGGTCATCTCCAAAAAACTGGATATGCTTACTGCACAGGATTACCGCGACCAGATCAAAGCCGGTACCAGGCTTGCCTCCTGGGATGCAGGCGGTTCTACCGACTGGTTGAAGGAAGCCACCCGTACGCCGTTTACACAAGTGCATAATCTTACTATCCGCGGCGGTAATGCCACTACCAACTACCTGGCATCTGCCAACTACCGCGCGTTACAGGGGATCTTCAGGAAAAGCGATAACAATACCTTCTCCGGCAGAATTGATGTGAATCACAGCATGTTCAACGATAAACTGAAACTGAATGTAGGCATCCTGAACCAGACCAATAACTATACCCGTAATAACAACGGCGATAATAGTTTTAACGGATGGATCTACCGGCAAACAGTGATAAGGAATCCTACTGAACCTGTACGTAATGAGAATGGCGATTTCTACGAGCAAACCGGCAACTTCGATTATGAAAACCCGATGGCACTGCTCTATGAAAGCGATGGAGAAGCGAAGAATGTAAATTCCCGTATGAACGCTACCCTTACTTACAGACCAATTGATAATTTAAAACTGTCGGCCTTATTTTCCTATGCACGTTTTAATTCCAATAAAGGATATGCAGAATCGAAAAAGCATATCTCCAATATTAAAAGCGGTGTGAATGGTTTTGCTTCTGTAGCCTCCGACCTGTCTATTGACCGCCTTACTGAGTGGACGGCGGAGTATAGCAGGTCGTTCAATCAGCATCATTTTACCCTGTTGGGTGGATATGGCTACCAGGAGAATGAATCATCCGGGGCATATTCAGATAACCAGGATTTTCCAACAGATGTTTTCGGGTATAATAATATTGGATTGGGAGAAGGGATCAAGAACCAGCTGGCCAACATCAGCAGTTATAAAACAGAAACAAATCTGGTCAGTTTTTTCACAAGGCTGAATTACAACTACAAGGATCGTTACCTGTTGCTGGCCAGTTTGAGAAGGGAAGGAGCCAGCCAGCTGTAT
>NZ_DATMTE010000490.1:0-14107 GCF_035564935.1 Chitinophaga sp.
ATCATCGGATGTTACTTCCCGCGTAATATCGCGGCTGTAGTCATTTCCCAGATCCGGGCTGGTTTCACCGTGCCCACCGATCGTTCTGTCTTTTAGTGGCATAACATACTATTTTAAAAGTGAATAAATCAGTTACTTAGCCGCTATGCGCCAAATGGTGTTAGCGGCATCATCGGTAACAAGCAATGCCCATCTGCCGCCACGGCCACTCCAACCGGGCGTCCATATACATCTACTCTTCCCCGGCTTCTTCTTCCTCTTTCTTCTCACCATCTATATCTTCGTTTTCCTCTTCTTCGATCTCATTTTCAGATTGGATCTGCGCCGGTTCGGATTGCTCCTGTTTACCTAACAGGTCATTTTTTGAAAAAGGCTTATCTGAAGGGTTTTGTTGTTGATCATGCTGTACCATAACGCATCTTTTTAAATCATAAAGAAATATTCCCGGTAAAAAAATCGGCAAAATCATGCCAGTATAAACAGCGGTATGATCCGTAAACAGGAGCTCCCCGCTTACATGGCATAGTTTTACATGTGGTTAAAATATTAAATCAACTGTTATGATAGCAAGAGATGCATATACCACCAGCCTCTGGCAGGACCACATCACCCCCTTTACAGAGAGTAACAAGGCTAACCCTGAAACGCTGTATGATGTAATCATTATCGGAGGCGGCATTACGGGAGTTAGCACCGCCTTTCTTTTACAGGATGAAGGCAAAAACTGCCTCCTGCTGGAAGCGGAGAATATTGGTTATGGTACTTCCGGCGGTACCACCGCACACTTAAACACCCTGCTTGATGTTCCTTACTACGTGATTCAAAAAAACTTTGGCAAGGAAGCCGCTCAGCAGGTATATGCCAGTGCAACTGAAGCCATTGCACTGATCAGACATAATATCAGCAGATGGGGAATTGACTGTGGATTCCGTGACGCAAATGCCATCCTGTTTGCCCAAAATGAGGAACAGGAAAAAGAGCTCGATAACATTGCAGAAACATCTGCTGAAGCAGGGCTTGAAATGAACGCTATTGACAGCATCCCTGTAGATATTCCTTTTAGCAGCGCTATGAAAGCCGGTGAACAGGCAAAGTTCAACCCGCTGCAATATATACAGGGACTGGCCCGGGCATTTGAAACAGCAGGCGGTACCATCCGGCAACAATGCCGCGTTACCGGGGTAAACAATAACAACACGGTAACCGTTACCACCAACGCAGGCGCCTTTAAAGCAAAAGCGGTGATCTATGCTACACATATACCAACAGGCATCAACCTGCTGCATCTGCGGTGTACACCATACCGTAGCTATGCCATGGCTTTTACCCTGGAAGATGAACGCTACCCCGATGAACTTATTTATGATATGCATGACCCTTATCATTATTACAGAACACAGGAAGTAGACGGAGAAAAATACCTGATAGCAGGCGGAGAAGATCATAAAACCGGTGAACAGGAAAATACCAATCAATGTTTCCTGAGGCTGGAAAGCCATATCAGGCAACATTTCAGGGTAAAGGAAATAAAATACAGGTGGTCGTCGCAGTATTATGAACCGGTGGATGGCTTACCCTATATCGGACGTCTTCCCGGTACCGATGATAATATTTATGTGGCAACCGGTTATGGTGGTAACGGCATGACCTACAGCAGCGTGGCGGCGCTATTGTTAAAGCGCCTGTTGCTGGGCCAAAAGCCTAAAAATGAATTATTGTTTGATCCTAACAGGATTAAACCGGTGGCTGGTTTCAGCCAGTTCATTTCCCACAACGCAGATGTGGTGAAGCAATTCATGGGCAAATTCTTTTCCGGCGAACAACTGGATGCGCTCGCCGGCATAGCGCCCGGCGAAGGTAAAGTAGTGGAATATGAAAACCAGAAAATAGCGGTTTATAAAGATGAACAAGGTAAATTGTATGCAGTAAAACCGATCTGCACACATATGAAATGCGAGGTAGGGTGGAATAATGCGGAACGGTCGTGGGACTGCCCCTGCCATGGCGCCCGTTACGATATATCAGGCAAAGTACTCAATACCCCGGCAGACCAGGGATTGGAACAACTGGATATCTCCTGAAAACGTTATGGTAACAAACACTTTGCATATGAGCCTGGAAAAATACCGGCAAAAAAGAACCTTTACCAAAACACCTGAGCCCACCGGTGGAAAAAGCGAGGACCAGGCGCTACACTTTGTTGTACAAAAGCACGATGCTTCCCATCTTCATTACGACTTTCGCCTGGAAATGCGGGGCGTACTTAAAAGCTGGGCAGTACCCAAAGGTCCGTCGATGGATCCGGCAATAAAACGGCTGGCAATGATGGTAGAGGATCATCCATATAACTACAGGAATTTTGAAGGCATCATACCCGAAGGCAATTATGGCGCAGGCACTGTGATGGTATGGGATGAAGGAACTTACGAACCGGTTGAACAAAGTGATGCGGATAAGAAGCAACAAACCAAAAACCTGCTGCACCAGCTGCACAGCGGTAAACTGAAGTTTGAGCTCAACGGAAAAAAACTCAAAGGCAGCTTCGCCCTGGTAAAAGCTGCCGGCAGAGGGGAAAACGCATGGCTGCTTATGAAAGTAAAAGACCGTTATGCCTCCAAAACAGATGTTACCGCTAAGAATAAGTCAGTGATTTCCGGAAAGACAATTGAGCAGATCGCGAAAAATCCGGATCATAAAATATGGAAAAGCAACCGGGAGCCCACCCATACAAAAACCGCAGCTAAGAAAAAAGCAGCTGCGCCTGCTACTGATAACGTTGCTGCATTGCTGAAAAAAGGAAAGACCGCCCCCATGCCCAAAGGTATTAAGCCTATGCTGGCGGCTGTTACCAATACGCCGTTTGATAAGGAAGACTGGCTATACGAAATAAAATGGGACGGCTACCGCGCAGTAGCTTATCTTAATAATGGCAAAGTGGAATTACTTTCGCGTAACCAGCTTTCCTTTAATGAAAAATTCAGTGTGATCACCGCAGCCCTACAGGAATGGAAAGTGAAAGCAGTAACAGATGGTGAAATAGTGGCGGTGGATGAAAAAGGGAACCCCGACTTCCAGGCATTACAGAATTATTTTAAACATGGCAAAAAAGCGCGTCTTGTTTATTACCTCTTTGATCTTCCCTGGTATAATGGTAAAAACCTGACACAACTGCCGCTGGAAGAACGCAAAGCTATACTGGCGGAAATCATCCCGGCAAACCAGGATGTTATTCTTTACAGCAACCATATCACCGGGCAAGGCATTGCGTTTTACAATGCAGCCATTGATAAGAGACTGGAAGGTATTATGGCCAAAGCAGCCGGCAGTCATTATATTACCGGCCGCAGAACAGAGAGCTGGCTAAAGATCAAGAACAGTCACCGGATGGAAGCTGTTATCTGCGGGTATACTGCGGGCCGGAACAGCCGCAAGCATTTCGGCGCTGTAATACTGGGAAAATATGAAGGAACGGAGCTGAAGTATATTGGTCATACCGGTGGCGGATTCAATGACCAACTGTTAAAGGAACTCTTTGCAAAGTTCCAGCCGCTCATTACAGCTAAACATCCATTTAAAACCAGGCCTCAAACCAATATGCCGGCAACATGGTTAAAGCCTGTACTGGTATGTGAAGTGAAGTTTGCAGAAATAACACGCGAAGGCATTCTGCGGCAGCCGGTGTTTATAGGATTAAGGGAAGATAAAAAAGCAGCAGACGAAAAGAATGTAAAAATTGTTAGCCCGCCTGCCGTTAAAAAAATAAGTTCACATAAAAAGAATGCAGGAATATTTTTACCGGATGACGATAAACAGGCGGAAGTAAAAGTAGACGGACAACTGTTAAAATTCACAAATCTTGATAAGCTGTACTGGCCCGACGAAGGTATTACCAAGCGGGACATGATCAATTATTATGCGGCCGTTGCCGATACAATTCTTCCCTACCTGAAAAACCGTCCACAGTCACTCAACAGGTTTCCGGAAGGTATAAAAGGATTTAATTTTTACCAGAAGAATGTAGAAGACAAGGTAGCAGACTGGATCCCTACATTTCCGTACACCAGCGAATCGGATGGTGAAACAAAATCATTTCTAGTATGTAAAGACAGGGCGACACTGTTGTATATGGCCAATCTTGGTTGTATTGAATTAAATCCATGGCATAGCAGAACACAGCATCCCGATGAACCGGACTATTGCCTGATAGACCTTGACCCTGATACCAACTCTTTTAATGAAGTCGTTGAAACTGCGTTGGTGATCAAAGATATTTTAGATGAAATAGGCGCGCCGTCTTTTGTAAAAACTTCCGGGGCTACGGGCATGCATATACTTATTCCGCTGGGGGCCAGGTATAGCTTTGACCAGTCGCGTATGCTGGCTGAACTGATTGTGAACATTGCCAATAAACAAATGCCGGACAACACCAGTGTGCTGAGAACACCGGCCAAAAGAAAGGGACAAATCTACCTTGATTTTATGCAGAACCGGCAGATACAAACGATGGCAGTTGCGTATTCGCTGCGTCCTAAACCAGGAGCAACCGTATCGGCGCCGTTGCGTTGGGATGAAGTGAAGAAGGGATTAAAAGTAGCCGATTTCAATATTCACAATATGCCTCAGCGGATAGCCGAAGAAGGCGACCTGTTAAAAGGACTGCTGGGCAAGGGTATTAACATGAAAACGGTGTTGAATAAGCTGCAGCATTTACTATAACAGCGTGGTCTGCACCGTTGCAGGCCACGCTGTTTATGAGGGTTTTAGGATTACTGTTATTTTAGTGTTGGAAATATCAGTTTACATCCTGGTTCAGATCACCATCACTACGGGGGCTTTCTTCATTTATATATTCGCGTTCTTTGCGTGAAGCAGCATGCGCTGGTTTCTTTTCGCCCAGCGTTTCTTTACTGGGCTCATTCAGTTTTCTGCAAACGATCTTCGTTTCTGGCTACAAGAATAAGATGATAACTGTCGGCCGCCAGCAACTTAGCCAGTTCATAACCAATACCGCTGGTAGCTCCGGTAATTAATGCGTATTCATTCCTGTTATTAACATTCACGGTTGTCATAAATAAAAAATTGAACGTGTGGAGAAATGATTTCATTAACCGGCAGCAAAGACAGGGCCGGGTAATTTTGCCGGGTTGATGAAATTGCTTCCTGTAGCAGAGATCGCAATCACGCGGGGAACAACGGGAACTGTGTGTTTATTATCTTACCCAATGATGTTTACTGTTCAGCGTGCTGTTGGCACAGGATTTAGTATGATAAGAAGAAAACGATTAAGATATGCATCCATCGGAACCTGACAAGGAATTACTGCACCACATCCGGCAACTACTGACCAACAACCAGCAAACGGTGGCAGTAGCTGAAAGTGTTACTGCCGGCCATTTACAGGTAGCGCTTTCGCTTGCTGAGAAAGCCATGGAATTTTTCCAGGGAGGCATTACTACCTATAACATCGGACAAAAAACAAAACACCTGAACATTGATCCTATTCATGGGCAGGCCTGCGATTGTGTATCTGAAAAAGTGGCGCTGGAGATGGCAATGGCAGTAGGGCCTTTGTTTGTGGCAGACTGGGGCATTGCCATTACCGGTTATGCCTCCCCGGTGCCGGAGCTGGGAATTGATGACCTGTTTGCTTATTATGCATTCAGCTTTAAAGGGCGCCCTGTATCACAGGGCATCTTAAGGGCAGGTAATAACGATGATCCCGTGACAGTGCGCCAGTATTATACCCACGAGCTGTTAGTGCTTTTCAAGGAAGCATTACACCTTCCCTATTCTCCCGCAAAAAAATAATACAAGCGGTTACATGCTGAAAAATAACTCCCACACTGTAACCGGGTTACCCAATGAATGGGTAACACTTTCCGCATATCCGGAACGATCGCTTTAGAGAGATGGCATGGCGTAGTCTTTGAACCTGCTTCTGAAAACTTAAACTATGGAAAAACAAACATCAAAACAAGCCACTCCCAACAAACAGGTAAGCGGAGGATTCAGCAGTCACGCCAATACGCAAAATGCCGCGCGCGAAGAAGATGACCTGGCTACGGGGTTAACCTCCGATGAGGAAGCAGACCAGGAAGTAGAAGACGCCGATCCTGTTTTGGATGAAAATGACCTGGAAGAAAATGATCTTTCAGATGAAGAAGCTGATAACATCGATTGGGATGAAGAAAATTCAGCCAATCAATGATCATTGGCATCCGACTTACTAACTCATTTTTTAGTTTTCATTTTAATTTCCGGAGATGTATACATTAGGTATAAATGCCGCATTTCACGACTCAGCTGCCTGCCTGGTAAAGGACGGGCAGCTGATAGCGGCGGTAGAAGACGAACGGTTTACGTATATAACATTAAATACCGGGCTTTTTTCCTGTAGATGCCCCGGCAGGTTGCAATAGTTTATCCACTGCTTTCAACACATTTTCCACGGTGGCTTTCCTCAGCTGATGCTTGGGGATCTGGTGGTAAGAATACTGCAACAATACATTCCTGCTCTGTAATGCGGGTGGCACGTCAAAATACAATACTTCATTTCTTACCCGCCAGGGAGTATGCTGCAAATTCGTAAGCGCATACAACACTACTACCGGGGTTCCGGTAGCCGCCGCAATATGAATAGTACCAGTGTTAACAGAAATTACGAGCGGACTTTTCCGGATCAGCAGGGCAAATTCAGCAACAGATAATGTTCCCGCCAGGTTAACAGCCCCCTCACCGATAGCATTCTTCAGTATTTCCGCATCTGCCTCCTCGCCGGTGTTGCCGGTGATCAGTAACTGGCATTGGTGATGCGCAATGATCTGCCGCCCGATCTCCACCCATTTATGAAAATTATATTGCCGCTTTGCATCCTGTACCATGGGATGCATTACAATCCAGGGCTTCAGATGATCGGCCCCGTACAGCCTCATTTTTTTTATGATACCCGGCCAATACGTTTCCTGCGTTTGCAGCGACAACTTTGTACTCACCACTTCAGCGCCGGCATATGCCACCAGGTTGAGGTCGCGCTCTACCTGGTGGTGAATAATATGCAATGGTTCCTCATCCGGGATCCAGTGGCTGAGTAGCTGGTAGGGATTTTCCCGGCAATAGGCCAGCCTTAGCGGTATACCTGCTTCAAAAGCCAGCATGGCCGTAGGTAAAGGATTCTGGCTGTATACAGTAAAAATGATCGTCGCATCAAAATGCTCTTTCCGCAGGGTTGCTACCAGTTCCTGGTAGGTTTCAGGCGTAGCCACATGATCATGTTTTACCCAGGGCGCATTAAAAACAATCACCTGGTCAATTTCCGGGATACCGGCTGTTACCGGGGCAGCTGCTGCGGAAGTAAGCAATGTCAGGTGGCATTGAAAGGATTCCTTTAACGCCCTGAAAGCAGGTGTGCTCATCAGCAGATCGCCCATATTATCCAGGCGTATGCACAGTATTTTCTTACAATCTTTCCAGTGTACATTCATAATATCTAAGCAGGATGTGATAATTGCCGGGAGAATAGTTCCCGGATTAATGAACGTTACCTTTTCAAAAAACAATAATAACACCAAGCGAAAATCCACTGCCGGCAAGCGTTTTCATCGGTTCCATCATACAATTTCATGAGCCTGATTTAAACGCTTGTATGGCAAAGCGCTTCCGTAAAAAATACCCCTGCCGGCATAACATACAGCAAGATCGGGCATTGGGGCGCTCCCGGGATAGAATAAAATTCACACAACAAGCATTAATCTCTACAATACGCTGTTACACTTATGCACAAAAAAAATGGATACAACTCCTGTATCCATTTCCCCTGTGGGTTAACTAAATGATTAAGGTCTTTTATGCTGTTGTATGGCTGCCCAGATCTGTTGTACAATGTATCCCCCTTCCATCTCTGTAAGGCGGGGCGAGCAGGTAAAGCTATCCCCGTTTTCCATCAGCATGAGATTATCGGGTACTGCATGATGGAACATTTCTCCTATGTTGTTGTTCAGCAAATAATACACAGAATGACCATTATAGGTATCCGGCTGAATGTCCAGTGTGTATGCCTGGCCATTGACCGTTGCATCCAGATGTTGTATCATAATAAAAGGTTTTATAAACCCACCACAACTATTACACCAG
This sequence comes from Chitinophaga sp., assembly GCF_035564935.1. Classification (GTDB taxonomy): domain Bacteria; phylum Bacteroidota; class Bacteroidia; order Chitinophagales; family Chitinophagaceae; genus Chitinophaga. Next base: position 8,131 of record NZ_DATMTE010000490.1, read on the forward strand.
TACAACTGGCATGTTTCTGGCCGTTGCCATTTGTTAAAAACCTTATGAGCACGCAGATCCAAATGATGGCGGAATATACCAACAGCATTGAGTTCTCTTCGTTACCGCCTGCCATTATCCAACAACTGAAGATCCATCTGCTGGATAGCCTGGCATCCCTTATATTCTCCACACGGGAATCTCTTCCACAAAAAGTGGCGCGGGCGCTCGGGAGGTTATCCGGTATACAGGGAACCGGGTTTCCGCTGAAGCTTGCCCCTAATTTCGCGGCACAGTATTATACCACGTTAATCAGGTATCCTGATTTCATGGATAATTTCCTGGCAAAAGAATCCACCTGCCACCCCAGCGATAACATTGGCGCCCTGCTGGCCGCAGCTCACGCAGAAGAGGTTAGCGGCTCCGGTTTCCTGGCAGCCATGGCCTTATCGTATGAAATGGAATGCCGGCTTACAGAGCAGTTACCGGTAATGATCTCGGGGCATGACCATACTACCCTGCTCGCGTTTTCTGCCACTGCCGGGATAGGTAAACTGCTGAAGCTGCCGGCAGATCAGTTGATGAATGCGTTAGGTATTGCAGGCTGCAGTTATCATCCGCTGGTTACCTCCCGCGCCTCTTATACCTCACAGTGGAAAGGACTGGCCTCCTCACTGGTGAATGAAGGCTGTATGAATATCTGTATGCTGGCGCAGGAAAATATTACCGGACCGGTACAGCTGTTTGAAATTCCCGAAAAAGGATTGAACGATATTTACGGTTTGAAGCTGGAGTACGACTGGACCAAAGATAAATTTGAGCTGATCCCGCGGTGCTGCCTGAAAACCTATAATGCTGAAGTACACACCCAGAGCGCTATTGCCGCAGCCGTGGAGCTGAAGGAGCAACACCATATAAAAGCAGAGGATATCAGGCAGGTAGATGTAACCACTTTTCTTACGGCCTTCCATATTGTTGGCGGCGGTGAATACGGCAGCCGTACCCTGGTACATAGCAAAGAACAGGCAGACCATAGCATGGCGTATGTAATTGCTGCAGCATTGCTGGATGGCGAAGTAACACCTGCGCAACTTACCCCGGAACGGATCACCCGCACGGACGTGCAGGAACTATTACAGAAAGTAGCCACCAATACCGGCTTTCCCCTGCACAGGCCGGTGAAAGTAGCCGGACTGCTGGACCCATACACCGCTGCGTATCCCGACAAGGTGAAAAGCAGTGTAGCCATCCGTATGAAAAACGGTACCATATTTAAAGCAGAAAAAGATACGTATAAGGGATTTTATACAACGCCGTTTACCTGGGAAGATGCAGCGGAGAAGTTCAAAAGGCTTTCAGGCGGAAGGATACCCGAAAACACCGGCGAACAAATTATGGAGCTGGTAGCAGATCTTGAGCACGGCAGTATTAATCAACTGTTACAGATAATTTTTAAATCATGATGTTCAGCAATATATAACGCATTGCCATACTAAGGGCTTTACAACTGGGCGACCTGCTATGCGCCGTACCTGCATTCCGGGCGCTCAGGGCGTCTTTTCCCCATGCGCAAATTACCCTGGTTGTACCACCGACTGGACGCGGCATAACCACTTTGAGCGGATGCTGGTGAAAACCGATCAGCTGTTGGCACGCACAGAAAGCAGGTGTTATCACCGGGCTTAATACGCCCATCTTGAAATTCAGAACAGTGCTGCCCGCCGGACTTAATGAGCCGTGAGCTCCGGCTCTGTTGAAAAGAGTCCTTCGGGTTGCCAGTCGGTACTGGTTACCTGGCGGAATACCTGTTCCCATGCTGTTGTGAAACGGGTGATATTAAACAGCGCATTTGCCGTTTCCTTTGCCCGCGCTCCCAGTAACTTCGCATGATCAAGATCGTTTAAGAGCAACTGCATTTTTTCGGTGAGATAATTTACATCGGTGTGTATGTACCCGTTTTCGCCATCCTTAATAACCGTTACCAGTTCCGTGGTGGCCAGCGCTACCACCGGCATTCCCTGCATCATGGCTTCACAAACAGCCAGTGCCAGGCTGGTATGCCTTACCGGGTGAAAATAGAACCGGAACCTGCTGCGAAAAGCAGGAAGATCCGGGTGGAGCACTTCACCTGCTCCTTCCTGGTTCCCCATCCCTGCAAGCTCTAGCGGCACCTTTCTGCTTACCTGGTCATAAATATCCCAGCCGAGGGTACGGCCGCGCTGCCGGAGGTGATTAATCGTTACCAGGCCCCGGGGCAGATCGCCGCAATAGGGATAAGGTGAATCCGTAACGCCATGGGTAATAACGGTAACGGGTGTACGATTGTTGTTCCACATCAGTTTGTTGAAGTGGGTAACGTGTACCAGTAAAACCATGGGATCATCCACTACATGCGACTGGTTCACCGGGTCTGCGGAAGGCGTATGGTGCTCCAGGTAGATGCGCGGTAACCGCTGCTGGGCGGCCGAAAGCACTTCAAACTGGTCGGTGAGGTAATTCTTTTCAGACTGGAACAAGATACAGTCGAACGTGTAATGCTTTACTTCTTCAAAAGGAATTTCGTGCACATTATCGCCGAACGGGAACGTTGCTCCCCTGCCGTAATATCCTTCTTCATGGTTTTCCGTTACAGGAATATACAATTCATAATTTCCCAGGGAGAGATAGTACAGGTAACTGCCATGTACATGCCAGGTAAATATGCGCAGTTTTTCAGAGACATGGTACATAAGTTTATTTTTTATGAGGTCATCAATAATAACACCAAAACAACGGCATCTTCAAAGGAGTTATTGTTCCTTCTTATTTCCATTTTTTGGCTTTTTACGTTTCATCAGCCCTTCTTCATGCTTGCTCATGGCATCTCCTATGGCTTCTTCCACCGAGTGCGATTCTGTCATGCTCATTCTTTTTTTTGTTTCTTCCACCATTACACAATAGTATTTATGCAATACATCCAGTTCCTCTTCCGATAAATTTTCCACGTCTATTAAGCGGTTACTGGCCGCCTTGTTCGCCGCAATAAGTTCATTTAGCTTAAGCTGTACTGATTTGGCATCTTTATTCTGGGATTTCTGTATAATGAATACCATCAGGAAAGTGATGATGGTAGTGCCGGTATTGATAACCAGCTGCCAGGTATCGGAATAACCGAAAACAGGGCCGCTCACGGCCCATACAATGATCACGGCAAGGGCTATAAAAAATGCCCAGGGGCTACCGGTAGCAGCAATCACTTTTGTGGCCATCGTTTCAAAAAAATTGGTGTGGTTATTTTTGTCTGTAAGTGCTTTCATAGCATTGGCTGTTTTGTTCCTGTTACGAGGTTATACAACTTTTGCACCAGCGCTTTTTCGGGGGAAAAACCGGGTATCGCGCCCCGCTTTGCCCCTGGTTCGCCACGGACATATCCCCGGAGTGTTCCCGCCTGTTTCCCCGGTTTTACACATGCTCCCGGTAATTCGTTTAGTGTTATTAAGTGAAAAGAACCGGCATACGGCATAAGGCCGGCCTCGCCAGGACAAAGGGCATAAAAATGCTTTAGCAGGAAAGGTTTATGCTATTATGCCCTTTTTTTGAAAAAAAAATATGCTTATATTAACATTCGATTAACTCATCCCGATGCATATCTGGTTAGATTTACCTGGACCCAATGAAATCTAAATGCCTGAAATGATACAATACCTGCAGAATATGCCTGAATATGTATCCGGATTCCATGTCAGTATTTCCGCAAGAGGCGGACGGGATAATGACACGCTGTTAGATCAGGAATTCTTTGCAACCCAAATTCGCCTAACCCTCTAAATAGCTATACATGAAAACTGGTAACTATCCTACAACTGCAGCCATCAGGGCTATGCTCATCCAACCCGTCTTTGCAGGTACCCGGCATATTGGCAAAGCAGAAGAAAAACGTCCCATCATTATTATTAATGCCATGGCTATTGTATTAAGCGCCCTGGTTATTGGTGTTGGCAGTTATTTTTATTTTCTTAAAAGCTCCGTTTTTTTCCTGATCGGGATCCCCCTGGAAACACTTAGCTTCTTTGCCGTTATCCGGCTAAACCATGTGCGACAGTATTTCAATGCCAACCTGCTTATGCTGAGCACCAATGCTATCTTTATTGCGTACTGGTCTACCGTTTTAGGGTCAAGTATTTCCCTGGAACTATTACTGGCCTTCAACACCATCATCATATTCCATCTGAGTTCCGCTTTTTTCCTGTATAAGAGAAGCGGAGCCCTGCTGGCCTGCATTATAGCCACCGTCCTGTTTGCCGCATGGATGGTAGCCAATTCACATTACAACTTTATAAAACCGTTGCAGCTTTCGCCGGATATATCTTTAACCATGAAATGGTCCACTACGGTGGCATTACTGGTATTTATACTCTGTGTAATGATGTCGTATGTGGCGCAGATCAGGAGCCTGCTGGCTTCTGCCCAGAAACTCCGGGAAGTGTCTGAAAGGAAAAGTGTTTTCTTACGGGAAGTATTCCATGAAATACGGACACCGATGAATGCCATTTTTTCCATCGGACAACTGTTTGAGTTGCGGAAATCACAATACTCCGTTGCCGAGAGAAAGGAAATCAACCAATTGTTTGCTTCCTGTTACCTGGCCCGCAATATCATCAACCATGTACTGGAAATGTCGAGGATAGAGTCCGGGAATTTTTATTCCATCATGAAAGAATCGGTTAGTCTTAAGGACTGCGTGTCCCATTGTATAGCGGTTAACAGTTACCTGGCGGCGTCGAGGGGGATTAAGATCGACCTGCGGTTCGACCGGCAGCTGATGCCCCCCATCAACAGCGACAGCCTTTTACTGATCAAGATCCTGAACAATATCCTGTCGAATGCCGTGAAATTTGCCAGCGGCAATTCCATGATCTATGTGAGTTGTGTAAAAGAAGAAGACCAGATCATTTTCAAAGTAAGGAACCAGGGCGTGGTAGATCCGGAGATTGCCACCCGGATGTTCGACCGGTTTGTATCAAAGCGGGAACAGTTTGAGGGTACGGGACTTGGCTTATCCATCACCAAACACCTGGTTGGGCTTTTCGGCGGGCATATTATACTGGAACCTGTTGACCTCTCCGCTCCTTCCACCACCACCATTGCATTCAATATTCCTTATGAAGCAGGCGCCGGGAAAATCAAACAGCAGCTGCCGCCAAAGTTTATGAAGGGTTGTTTTACCGGCGGAAAAGTAGTGATCATTGAAGATGACCTGCTGAGTGCTGAACTGCTGATAAAATTCCTGAAAGAAATGGGTATTGCCCCGGTATTATGCCGCGATCATGAATCGGTTATCAGGATTATCCATGAAGAAAAGCCTAACCTGATCATCTCGGATCTGAATATGCCCGGGTTCAGTGGCAGGGATCTGCTACAGTACATGAAAAAGGATACCGCATTAAAAGGCACCCCCGTACTGATCGTTTCAGGAGATGCCTTTCTGAAAGAAGAAATGCTGCAAGCAGGCGCCAGTGGCTTCATCACAAAGCCGGTTTTCATCAGCGACCTGCATCTTGAACTGGCGAAGTACTTACCGCATCATATATTGTCGTAACGGCCGGTATCTATTACAGCCCAGTCATCGTATCCTCTCACGATGGTGTAAAGCCCGTCGATATAGCGGTCTACCTGCCCGTTGATGTACTCACCCCAATGAGGGAGTTCCTTCCGGAGCTGTTCAAACCGGCGCAGGTGGGCGCTGTGTTCATTGATCACGTACTGCACTGCTTCATCGTGACTAAGGTTCAATTCCTTCTGCGCAATAAAGATCAGGTTGAACCCGGGTTTCTCCAGTTTGGCCTCACGGGCAATGGAATGCAAATCGTTCGACAGGCAGCCAAGCAGGTTCAGGATAAGCTCAATTTCCCGGATACAGCTATGATCGTACACTTCATCGGGCAGGTCCAGTTTTTCAAAGATGGCCACCAGCGGGAACATAATATAAAACCCCGTGTAGGGCCGCTCTTTGTAGTAC
>NZ_DATMTE010000491.1:0-4579 GCF_035564935.1 Chitinophaga sp.
CAATAAGAAAAGAGAAATAGCAATTCCTGCAGAATATAGCATTGGTTAAATAAATTTGAAGGCCGTATTTACGGGTTACAACTGCAACAAATATAAGTAACCTGTACCAGGAATAGCGAAGCCATTCCCGGTACAGGTTACTTATAGCCTTATGGAAAACGGTGGGTTAGTTCCTCAAACCGTTTACGGAGTATATATCGTTTTCCTTAAAGAATTTTTTCCAGTTGAACCGGCTAAAGCGGGATTGGTCGGCTGCGCTCATTTTATGACAGCTCATGCAAAGGCTCCCGGATACGGAGATGATCATATTGTCGATGCCCTGTTGATTGTTATCAAGAAAAGTTTGCGTGTTGCGTTGGGCGTTTTGTATCCGTTTTTCTAAAACCGGTTTGAATTGCCAGTCTTCATAATTGGGGGCGGCCTTCGCCAGTTCATATACTTTTGCGGCGGTTTGATAATCCCCGGTTTTTACGATCATGTCTCCCATATGCAGGAAGTAACCTTCAATATTGTGCGGAGCTATCCAGCTGTTGTAGCAGGCCCTGTCCCGGCCCAGGTTGTGGCCGGTCATGTCGCGGCTGATGAACTGCCGGATGTTGGGGTTAGAGCGGTCGATGGGCGAAGTTTAGCAGTCTTCCAGCGTAGTCCATTGCCATTCCAGCGCAGTTTTGAACAACTCCGTATCCGGCGCATCACTGGAAAAGGTAGTACCAATGGTAAACTTATTGAACTCCGGCCAGTCGCTAATGGACTGCAGCCCTCTCGCATATCCCTGCTGCAGCAACGGGCCGGATTGCATCACCCCTGCATACGACATTTCCGCATCTGCCAGGAAGCCCAGCACCCTTTTATCGTTGGGGTTTAACTGGTATGCTTTCATAAAATAATTGTATGCTTTGGTAACCGCCAGGGGAACATTATCTACCGGAACGCCTTGCCGGATACCTTCCGCCAGTAGCCAGAAATGGGCAAAACCAAGGTGCGCCGCAGCAATCACATTGGTGGAATCTTCCTGGTATTGCTTTTCAAGTCGACTGATCACTGCTGTTACGTTCCGGGCATTGCCGCTGTGGAACTGTTCCCAGAAATACTCGTTCTCAGGATCTGATACCCGCGCATACACTTTCTCAAAAGGAGTGGGCTCCCCGGATCTCTTCTCACAGGAAACAGTAAAAATAATAATAAGGCTAACAGTTGCCATCGCAAAAATGATCTTCTTCATTGATGTGTTGTTTTGGCAAAAATCCTTTACCGGGGCCGGTTCAGCGCCCCGGCAGATAAGTTGACACCTTTTTTTTCGGGAAATTTCCGGCAAAAACGGCCGGATGAAACTGCTAACTATACCATGCCTTTTTCTGCAGGGCGCTTGTAACCCGCCCCAAAACCTATAAATTCACTAAAAGCAAACAGGTATGAATCAAAAGGAAAGAATGCTGGCCGGCCTGCCTTACAAGGCATGGATGGACGGACTGGCGGAAGAACAGCTGGAAACCAAAAAGAAGATCTACCAGTATAATCTCTGTCCGCCGGATGAAACGGAAAAAATAACGCAATACATCAGGGCAATCCTGGGCAAAGCCGGCAAGAATGTACTGGTACTGGCGCCATTTCATTGCGATTACGGCAGTCACATCGAGGTAGGGGATAACTTCATGGCAAACTATAACTGTACTATCCTGGATGTGGCAAAAGTGCGTATTGGCGATAACGTTATGTTTGGGCCCAATGTTTCCCTGTTCACCGCGGGGCATCCCATTCACCCTGATTCACGGAACTCCGGTTATGAATACGGGATCGGCATCACCATTGGTAACAATGTATGGATTGGAGGAAATACTGTGGTAAACCCGGGTGTTAATATTGGAAACAACGCAGTAATCGGCGCCGGCAGCGTGGTAACCAGGGATATTCCTGCCAATGTGGTAGCGGTGGGAAACCCCTGCCGGGTAGTGCGCACCATTACGGAGGAGGACAGGCACTTTTATTATAAAGACAAAAAATTTGACGTACCGGACTACTGATTATAAACAGCCAGGCCCCCCGCTTTGTAAAACGGGGGCCTGGCAGCAACAGGGGAATAATTTACTTCGTATTAATCTCTATCTTCCCTCCCTGTTTAAACAGGTCGTGCGACACAAAATAGCCTTTGTTTTCCCTGCCATTTACCTTGATGGCAGTTAAGTTCCGGCCTTTACCCGGTTTGGAGATAGTGAGCAGTTTGCCATTGCTGGTTCTCCATTTTACTTCATCAAACAGCGGAACGGTAACCAGGTATTCCGGATCGGTAGCGGAAAAAGTATAGAGCCCTAAAGCATTGAATACATACCAGGACGACATTTCCCCTGCATCGTCCATCCCGCAAAGGGCCAGGCCATTATCGCCGATGCCGTATAAAGTATTTAAAATAGTATCGATGATCTTTTGTGATTTTTCAGGTTTGCCGATAAAATAATAGGCAAAAGGCGCTTCATGATCCGGCTGATTCCCGTGGCAATACTGGCCTATCATTGTTTCCACATTCCTGGCAATATAGCTGGGGTTCCAGGGAACGGTGAACAGGGAGTCCAGTTTTGACTCAAAGCCTTGTGGGCCCCCATACAATGCAATAAGGCCGGGCATATCATGCGGCGCAAAAAAGGATACCTGCCAGGCATTGGCTTCCCTGTACATGTATTCGTAATAGGGATACTGCGGGTTGAAAGGCTGGATCCATTCGCCGTTTTCCAGTTTGCCCCTCATAAACCGGGTGGATGGATCAAACATATTTTTATAGTTCTTCGACCTCGCCATCAGCATCCGGTAATTGGCGGTATCGCCCAGTTTTTTTGCTATCTGCGCAACGGAGTAATCGTCGTAGGAATATTCCAGTGTTTTGGATACGCCGGCCCTGCCTTTCGTTTCTACGTGAGGGTTAGTCACATCCGGGTCGCTGATGAATCCTTTCTCCATATATTCCTTGATAAACGGCCTTGCGCCGCCTTCTACCGTAGCGTTTTTCAGCAGTATTTCGTAGGCGCCTTTGATGTCGAAATCATCAATGCCCCTGAGATATGCCCCTGCAATAGAAGAGGAACCGTGATCCCCATGGAAAAAAGTAGGAATAAAACCGGTTTTATCTCCCACATCCTTCATCGATTTAATAACATCCAGTGTAACCTGCGGTGAAATAAGTCCAAGCAGCACATCCTTATTCCGGTAAGTATCCCACAGGGAAGGCTCGGTATAATAATTGAAATCAGCTTTTACCACGTTCCGCTTCGCATCTGTATACTCGCCGTTCACATCACTGCGCAATGCCGGCCAGAGGAAAGAGCGGTAAAGACAGGAATAGAACATTTGCTTTTGCTTGCTGGTGCCGCCTTTCACCTGGATGGACGACAGCAGCGTTTCCCACTGCTGTGTAGCTGCTTTGCGGATATCGCTGAAAGATTTGCTGCCGATCTCTTTTTCAAGGTTTTCTTTGGCATTTTCAGTACTTACAAACGAGATGCCTATCTTCAGTTCTACCGGCCCTTTGCTGCCATTGGCCACATGCACCAGCGCAAAGCCATCGCTTTTTCCTTCGGCTTTCTTTTCCAGTTTTTCAATGCTGGTGTTCAGCACCGCGTAGAAATAGATCCTGCCGCCTGCCTGCTGATAGCCCTGTACCGCTGAATTGCCCACCTGTTCAATGCTCCAGCCGTTTACCCGGTTATTGGCTCTTGCCAGGTCGAAGAGGATCTGCCGGTTATTGTTATTTTTATAGATATACTGATGATATCCGCATCTTAAGGTGGAAGTAAGATTTACATTCACATTATAATCATCCAGGTATACCTGGTAAAAGCCGGGTGCTGCACTTTCTTTTTTATGGGAGAAGCGGGAGCCGAATTTTTCACCGGGGTTCGAAACCGGTAACACGGGAATATTACACAGGTTCCAGTGCCCCTTATTGGTATGTGTGAAGCCGTATATCACGGAGTCTTCATACTCATAACCGGCCCCGGATCCGTACTCGGTTATAGGGCTTAACTGCACCATGGCATTGGGCAGCGAGCTGCCCGGAAAGGTAAGACCCGCCCATGATCTCCAACCTTTCGGTAATTCATACCCCAGTATTTTAGGATCCGTCATGGGCGCTGTGCCTATGAAAGTGTTTACATATTTCGTATAGGTTTGACTGTTACCCGCAACGGAAGCGAACAGTATAATCAATAACGTGCCTAAAGTATGTTTTCTCATTCCAGTGTAATTTATATTATTGCGGTATTTCACTCGTGTACCTGATATCAAAAAAGGAGAAGGCGGCATTTTCGCCGGGCTCGCCCTGGAAGTTCAATCCCGGCCGCGGACTGCGGTCCCAGGGTGGAAGGAAACTGATATTATAGGCTTTTTTACCCGGGGTAAGTTCTTCCCATTCCCCCTGTTGCTTCCAGTATACCCTGCAGGTGAAATCGGGCAGCATGGCCATTTTCAGGTATACAGGCGTATTGGCTGCAGGAATTTTCTGTTCGCCCGGTACGGTCCTTTTACCATCTTTTATTACCCAGAATGCTACGGTATCATTCCGTACAGCTATACCGGCAGCGGCAGATACATC
>NZ_DATMTE010000492.1:0-2225 GCF_035564935.1 Chitinophaga sp.
ATCATCGGACATTTCGGACTTGGATTTTATTCATCGTTTATGGTGAGCAGCCAGGTGGAAATCTTCTCAAAGTCATGGAAGGAAGAAGCGCCCGCCGTGCGTTGGGAATGCGATGGTAGCCCCGAGTATGAACTGGAAGAGATCAGCAAGGCCGACAGGGGAACGGAAATAGTAATGCACATCAATGAAGAAAGTGAAGAATTTCTGGAAGATGGACGTATCCGTACCATCCTCGAAAAGTTCTGTAAATTCCTGCCTGTTCCGGTTACTTTTGAAGGTACGCAGATCAATAACACTACACCGGCCTGGACAAAGAAACCAAGCGAATTAACTACTGAAGATTACCAGAATTTCTACAAAGAATTATACCCGTTTGCAGAACCTCCTTTGTTCTGGATCCACCTGAATGTTGACTATCCGTTCAATCTCACCGGTATCCTTTATTTTCCGAAGATCAATAAGAGTTATGAAATGCAGAAAGATAAGATCAATCTGTATTCCAACCAGGTATATGTAACAGATGAAGTGAAGGATATTGTTCCGGAATTTCTGATGTTGCTGCATGGTGTGATCGATAGCCCGGATATCCCGCTGAACGTTAGCCGCAGCTACCTGCAGGGAGATCCTAATGTAAAAAAGATCAATGCACATATCACTAAGAAAGTAGCAGATAAACTGGATGAAATCTTCCGTAACGATCGCGCTTCCTTTGAAGAAAAATGGGATTCTATCGGGCTGTTTGTGAAGTATGGTATGATGACCGATGATAAGTTCATGGAAAAGGCCAATAAATTCCTCATCATGGAAGATGTGGATGGTGGTAAATTCTATACACAGGAAGAATACCGCACAGCTGCCGCAGCGCTGCAAACCAATAAGGATCAGAAACTGGTGATCTTATACGCTACCAACCCGGTACAGCAGGACAGCTATGTGCAGGCAGCAAAAAATAAGGGATTCAAAGTAGTAAAAATGGAAACCCTGGTAGATGCCGCATTCATCAACAACATGGAAATGAAATGGGAAAATATATCCTTTACCCGTGTGGATGCAGATATTGCTGATAACCTGATAGACAAAGAGGAAAATACCACTACCGTATTATCTGCCGAGCAGGAAACTACTTTGAAGGAACTGTTTGGTAACCAGGTAACACAACCCAATATCAAGGTAGAAATGAAAGGACTCAGCGCAGATGCACAACCGGTAATTGTAACCCGTCCTGAACTGATGCGTCGTATGAAAGATATGGCGGCTATGGGCGGCGGCGGAATGAACTGGTATGCGAATATGCCTGATGAAATAAATATGACCGTTAATGCGAACCACCCCGTTTATACACAAATTCTGAAAGAAGGTGATAACACATTGCAGCAGAAGCAGGTAAAGAACCTGGCGGATCTGGCATTATTATCGCAGAATTTACTGACAGGTGCAGATCTCACAGCATTTGTGAACAGAAGCGTGGAATTAATGGGCGAAAAAAAGTAATAACGCTACACAATAAATAAATTGGCAGTGTTTATTCTTTTTGTTTTTTATTTGCAGCGAGATCCCCTGCCTGAATAAAGAAACTGAAAGGAAAAAATATTGTAAAACCTGTCCCCCGGCTAATGCCGGGGGACTTTTAGTTTGTAGTAGTTATATGAAAAAAAGAGCAATTAAAATTTTGTGCCATGTCTTTGTGCTGAGTGCGCTCGCACTTTTTTCCTGTTCAAAAACTGAAACGGCCAGCCCTGTGCAGGTTAATCCGCCGGGCGACACTGTACCTGTAAACCCTCCGCCGGCAGCCGGAGATACATTCCCACCGCAGCAAACAGGTATTACTGTGAAAAAAATAGACACCAAAGGTGGAAATATCAGCAATTATGTGCTTTATATCCCAGACGGATATAATGAGAAGAAAGATTATAAGTGGCCGGTCGTAATTTTCCTTCATGGTGTGGGGGAGATGGGGAATAATATTGATGTGATAAAGAATGTAGGGCTGATGAAAGTGGCAGCTGGAAAACCGTTTGTAATTGTAGCGCCCCAATGCCTCAGTGGATGGTGGAATCCGCAGTACCTGGAAATCTTATATAAAGAAGTGGTGAGTAAATATCATGTGGACCCCAAAAGGGTATATCTTACCGGGTTGAGTATGGGGGGCTATGGAACCTGGGACTGGAGTTCGGCACATCCTGAAGAATTTGCCGCTATTATTCCAATCAGCGGCGGAGGAGATA
>NZ_DATMTE010000493.1:0-2108 GCF_035564935.1 Chitinophaga sp.
ACCGGGCTACCCCAGTTTTTGCCGTCGGCGCTGGTGTAAAATTCGTAGCCGTAAATGATGCCGCTGCCGGCAGGCGTATAGGTAAATCCTTTCAGGGAAAGGGTTTCGCCCAGGTCTACCTGCAGCTCATGCGGGTATTCGGCAGCTGTTTCTTTGTTACCTGCCACATAAACGCTGGCGGTGTTGCCATCAATTGCTTTAGCCGGGTTGTTGTCTTTGCCGGTGGCTTCCGGCGCAACCACCTTCCATTTGGCAGGTGCAATGTCGAAAGTGGCGGTAACCGTTTCACTGGCGGTTTTGCCTTTATCCAGGAAGGCTTTGGCTTTTACCACACCGCCCAGGGGGAGATTGATAACTGTTCCGCTGACATTATCGTTAGCTGCCGCATACTTCGGCGATTTCAAAGTAGGTTCGCCACCATCCAGGGTGTAATGGATTTCCGTATCGCCGGATTCGCTGCGGATCCATACCTTTCCATCGGCCGTGCGGCCAATCTGCGGCAGGGTAAGTAATCCCGGCGCCTTGTACAGCTGTACCTCGCTGATCACCGGGGCCGCTTTGGCATCCAGGATATTGATACGCACCTGTGTGGTGGTGTAGTCCTTTAAACGCAGGATGCGTTTATGCCCGATGGTAGTTTCCTTTGCAATCTCTTTCCAGTTGCCGTTTTCCAGGATCTCCACGCTGAAGGCTTTCACCCGCTGCCCCAGCGCAATGTATTCCTGCAGCACCACCCTGTTGAAGGTAATGGGTTGCTTGTAACTCAGGTTGATCACTGTAGTGGTGGCATCATCGGAGGTGGCCCAGTAAGTGCTGTTGGTGCCATCGTTCAGGTGCGCCACCTTTACATTTTTATTATTGCTGCGGGTATTGGTAGCTGTTACCAGCGCCTGTTTTGCCAGGTTATTTTTGAAAGATGCGTCCAGCACACGGCGCAGCTCCATCAGGCGGGTAGAGTCGTTCGGGTGGATGAGTCCATCCCGGTCCACCGGCACATTGAGGATCAGGTTACCATTGCGGCCTACGGAGCCATAATAAATATCGAGTAATGTGGACACTGATTTTACCTTGTCATTTGTTTCCGGGCTGTAAAACCATCCCGGCCGGATAGACACATCGCACTCGGCGGGGATCCATTGTTCGCCATCCTCATTACCTTCATTGAGCGACTTGGTAGCCGGGCCGTTGGCGCCGGGAGAAAAGCCTTTTACATTCAGCGTACTCCAGTTGGTAGTACCGGCAATGCCATTTTCATTACCTACCCAGCGGCAACCCGGACCTACATCACTGAAGATAACGGCGTTGGGCTGGTTCCTATATACCACGCTGTGGAACAGGTTCCAGTCGTACGGCTGCTTGATATTGCCGCCATTGGCGCCGTCGAACCATTGTTCAAATACAGGGCCGTAGCCGGAAAGCACTTCATTGAGCGTATTGGCAAACACCTGGTTGTACCCCGGCTTGCCATATTCCGGATGATTACGGTCCCACGGGGAAAGATACACCCCAAACTTCAGCCCATACTCCTTACAGGCGGCGGACAGTTCCGCCAGCACATCGCCTTTACCATCTTTCCAGGCGCTTTCACGCACGGTATGCGTGCTGTATTTACTGGGCCAGAGGCAAAAGCCATCATGGTGTTTGGCAGTGATCACGATGCCTTTCATACCGGCCGCTTTAGCAGTACGCGCCCACTGACGGGCATCCAGGTGGGTAGGATTGAACACCTTCGGATCTTCATCTCCATGTCCCCACTCTTTATTGGTAAAAGTATTGGGGCCAAAATGAATGAACATATAATATTCCATATCATTCCAGGATACCTGTGCTTTTGAAGGCAGCGCGCCATAAGGCCTGATCTCCTGGGCCATTGCCATATTAAAACCAAGCAGCGCAGCGAGGAGTAACGTGTTTTTTTTCATTGCCGGAAATAAAAGTTACGGATTAGGATGTCAGCGAAGATAGGGCAGATAATCAGATCGGTTCAATCCGAAATTCCCCATTAGTAATTCAATTTTAGCTTTAAGCGCGCCTCGAAGCTGCTTTGGGTTACCAACCCTTTACCGGATTTTCAGCATATATCCGCAAAAAAGGCAATAATAACCAGC
>NZ_DATMTE010000494.1:0-1614 GCF_035564935.1 Chitinophaga sp.
GGATTATTTTTCCCCTGGGTTTTCTGGCTGCTGGTATTGGTGTTACCTATTGTTATCATGGGTATGCTTGATATCATGCAAACCAAACATGCCATCATCCGGAACTACCCTGTAGTAGGGCGTATGCGGTACTGGATGGAAGCATTACGGCCTAAAATCTACCAATACTTTGTAGAGAGTGATATTGACGGCAGTCCTATCAACCGGGTAGACCGTTCCACTATTTACCAGCGGGCCAAGCGGGAACTGGATTCCCAGCCGTTTGGTACCCAGTTTAATGTGTACGCCGAAGGATATGAATGGATGGCACATTCTATTCAACCGCAGAACTTTGATCACATGGAGAAGGACCCGCGGGTAACCTTTGGCGGGAAAGACTGTAAACAGCCTTATTCGGGCAGTATCCTGAATGTTAGCGCCATGAGCTATGGATCGCTCAGTAACAACGCTGTACAGGCGTTAAACGGGGGCGCCAAAATAGGCAACTTCGCCCATAATACCGGGGAAGGCGGCATCAGCGACGCCCATCTCAAACAGGGTGGCGATATTATCTGGCAAATTGGTACCGGCTATTTTGGTTGCCGTGACGACGACGGTAATTTTTCCGATAGTTTGTTTGCAGAAAAAAGCGCACTGCCACAAGTTAAAATGATAGAACTGAAAATTTCACAGGGCGCCAAACCCGGCCATGGTGGTATATTACCAGCTGCCAAGAACACACCCGAAATTGCCGCTATCCGTCATGTTAAACCTCATACCACGGTATTCTCTCCTCCTTATCATAAAGCATTTAACAGTCCGAGGGAAATGATGCTGTTTATCAGGCGCCTGCGCGATCTGAGTAAAGGCAAGCCTGTTGGATTCAAATTGTGCATCGGTCAGCAACGGGAATTTTACGCGATCTGCAAGGCCATGATAGAAACAGATACTTATCCTGATTTTATTACTGTAGATGGAGGTGAAGGCGGCACCGGCGCTGCGCCACCCGAATTTTCCAACTCCGTGGGTATGCCGCTGATGGACGGGCTTTCTTTTGTTCACGACACGCTTACCGGGTTCAACATCCGTCATCATATGAAAATTATTGCTTCCGGTAAAATACTCACCGGTTACCATATGCTGCGTGCAATGGCCCTGGGGGCGGATACCTGTAACAGCGCCCGTGCAATGATGATGGCACTGGGATGTATACAGGCGCTGGTGTGCAACACCAATAAATGTCCTACCGGTGTGGCCACACAAGATAAATGGCTGTCCGCCGGCCTTGTGGTGGACGATAAAAAACACCGCGTAGCCAACTATCACCGCGACACCATAGAAAGCGCCATTGAACTGGCAGGTGCAGCCGGTTTGAAAGACCCCCACGATATTACCAGGCGGCATATTTTCCGCCGGGTATTTATGAACCAGGTAAAAACTTTTGAAGATATATATCCGAGTGTTGCCAGGGGAGCATTGCTGAACGGGCTAATGCCGGAACACCTGAAAAAAGAGATGGAAACTGTAGGAATTGATACCTGGATGTAGTAAAAAGGATTTGGGCTTTTATCCGAAAAAATAAAAGTCCAAATTCTGCGCTATCTTCCAAAAAATTTCTAAACCCCAAAAGTATAA
>NZ_DATMTE010000495.1:0-4955 GCF_035564935.1 Chitinophaga sp.
GGAATATAGCCGTGTGATTATCACCATCAGGTTTTTTATCCCACCAGGTGCCGGTGTTAAATACGCCCCAGCGTATCAGGTCTGTACGGCGGCGGTTCTCCCCTAAAAACTCCCGGCCCCATTCATCCAGCATTTCCTGGTCGTTGAGCTGGCTGCCATCAGTTTTATACAAACTCGGAGAGCCTGCCGGATAATTCCGCTGGCGCACGGCATTCAGCAGTACGGCCGCAGCAGCCTTATCTCCTGCCCGGTATTTGCATTCCGCCAATGTGTAATAGATCTCCGACAAACGTACCTCTGCATAGGCGGAAGTGAGCCGGTTCGGATCCGGTGTGGGATATAAGGGGTATTTGAGGAAGAATACGCCGGAGTTATGATCCGCATGATTCATATCGGATTCCTTGTCCGCAATCCGTTGCCCTGGTTTTGCATCCAGGAACCATCCTACCTGGTCGCGGATAAACAACGGATAGGAACCTTTGTTGCCCCGAACAGTATCAGTCACGGTATTCCCGTTCACCGTATGCTGGTAAGGCAGGTAGCCATACAGGAACATTCCTTCACGGGTACTGTTGCCCAGGTTTTTGTATAGCTTCAGGCGATAGTCGTCCGGGTAGTGATGAAATTTAACGAAAGGCTTTCCCAGTTTAAAACTGTATTCAACACTGTCTACATCCCTGCCGGGTTGAAGCGCAAACCTCGGGTTTGCCTGGCCGAAATCGGTAAAGCCACAATAGAGTGGCGCAGCATCATAGGTCATTGCCCAAAAGAACATACCGCCATCATATTGCCAGTGTGTACGTGCAAGACTGGAAGGGAAACCATAAATCGTTTCTGAATTAACCGTGTTGTTGGTATAATCAAACGGTGCATCCCAGCGGGTGTCCAACTGGTAGTTGCCGTATTTGCCGCCTATGATGTCCTGGCAAACCGTGGCGCAATCGCTGAACCTGTCCTGGTTAATGTATACCTTGGCATTAAGATACAGGCGTGCCAGCAAAGCTGCTGCGCCGGCCTGTGTCCACCGGCCGATGCCTTTATCGCCCAAGGTTTCGCGTTTGGGCAGATCCGGCAGTGCTGCTTTCAGTTCCGATTCGATGTAGCTGAATGTTTCTTCCGGGGTGGATTGCTTGTTACCGGTAGTACTATGTTTTACATCGGTAACAATTTCAATGTTGCGGTAAAAATCAAATGCCCTTAAATAGAACCAGGCTCTCAGTGTTCTGAGTTCGGATTTAAAGTCGGCCAGCTCGGTGGGTGTAACGTTCAGTTTACCCGGGTCGGTAATTCCTTCCATATCCTGGAGCGAATTGGTGGCGAGTACAATGCCCTGGTAAAAAGCAGTCCATGCGCCATTGGTAAAACCGTCCTGCGTGGTCCAGGTATGATAGTGCATGCGTTGGTAGTAGTTCCCGTCCTGCCAGTCGCCCTGGCGGTTATAAGTGCCTATCTCGTCCGTGCTGTTCTCTCCCACGGCATAAATGTCATTTCCCTGGATACTCCAGTAAGCATGTTCAAATGGCCGTAAAAAATCCCTGATCACATCATCTCTCCTGGTAAGGAATTGTGAAACATCTACTTTGTCATAAACATGCTCGTCCAGTTTTGTGCAGCCGCCCAGGATCAGCGCGGCGCCCAAAGCTGTATTCATTATATATTTTCTATAATTCTTTTTCATTACTGTACCGGTTAGTTGTTTAGAATGTTACCTGTACGCCCGCTAATAACTGGATAGTGGCCGGGTAAAAATTAAGGCTGTATATGTTGGTGCGCGGGTTGCCCTGCACCCCGGGTGTTAAGTCGTTAACCGGGTACAGGTCTGGATCTCCGCCTTTGAAACCAGTGAAGGTATGCAGGTTACTAACTGCCGCATACACTCTGAATGCCTGCAGGTATTTTGAATTTACGTTACGGCTATAGCCCAGTGCTACGTTATCGATCTTCACAAAAGAACCTGATTCCAGGAAATAATCCGACGCGAGCGCTGTAGTGGCTGAACTGGTGAGCTTCGCATACTTATTGCCGGGATCATAGGCCGATCTTAAAGTATTGGCATCGGTTTGTGTAGCCGGTGTACCTATATAAAAGGCCTGCATGTTGAACAGCTTATATCCAAAATTTCCCCTGAGGAAGATATTGAGGTCCCAGTTTTTATAACGGAAGGTATTACCCAGCGAACCGGTAAATTTAGGCAGGCCATTGCCAACAAATTGCTTATCGTCGGCACTTGCCTGGTTGGCAGGTACTACGGTTCCATCTTTCTTATAAACCAGCAGCGCGCCATTTTCATCTACCCCGGCAGATTTCAGCATATAAAAATCCCCGATGCGGTGTCCTTCCTGCAAACGTTGAACAGTACCGGGACTACCGGGGGCAGGTAAGCCCGCCAGGTCCTGGAAAGGAGCGCCCTGGTAAATTTTATTGGAGAAGGAAACGAATTTGTTATTATTATAAGCAGTGGTTAATGATACATTATAGCTGAATGTTTTGCCCTGTATCACTTCCCCGCTCAGTTGCACCTCAACGCCCGAGTTTTTCATAGTACCCACATTAGTGAACGTTTGCGACTGCGGGTTAGGCGGAAGCGGCACGTTGTAGTTACCCAGCAGGTCTTTATTGGTACGTGCATAATAATTCAATGACCCTGATAAGCGGCTGTTAAATAGTTCAAAGTCGATGCCCGCGTTAAAGTTGATGGCTTTTTCCCAGCCCAGTGCAGGGTTGATATTCTGCGATGGACCATATACCTGGTAGGTGGTGCCGTTAAAAGGGAAATACCCGTAACCGCCGTATAAAAGCAGCGACTTATAACTGTCAAAATCCTGGTTGCCGGTTACCCCGTAGTCCGCCCTTATTTTGAGTTCGTTCAGCCAGCTGATCCTGTCTTTCATGAAGCCTTCATCAGAAAGGCGCCATGCCACGGACACAGCGGGGAAACTACCCCATTTGTTGTCGGCCCCGAATTTTGAAGAACCTTCATGCCGGAGACTTGCAGTAATGATGTATTTATTATCAAAGTCATAGCTTATCCTGCCATAGAAGGAGGCCAGCCGGGAATCGTTCTGGGTAGAAGCTACGGCTCCCTGTCCATTGCCCTTGTCGCCGCCATTCCATGTACCCGAACCAAGGTTATTCCACAGGAAAGCATCAAATGGAAAATCATAGTTGTTAGCACTGAACTGCTGATAATTAAAGTAGCTGTAGGAATAGCCCCCGAGTGCCTTAACGTGGTTCTTTTTAAGGTTAAGTGCGTAGTTGATCGTCCATTCGATGTTCCGCTGGTCGTTATCCTGTTGCTCCTGTGAAGCATAATTGGTTTTGGTTGCCTGCCCCGAGTGAGTGATGTTAGTGAGTGTAGATGGCCGGAAATTCAGGTTTTTGTAAGATGATTTGATATTGGAGATCGTTACTACTGAATACAGGTTCTTCCTGATGTTTACCTTCAGGGAACCACTCATATCCAGCTCCTTTATTTCCGCCTCACTTTTAATAAGCTGTGCATTTTCAACAGGGTTATTAGAGAAAAACCCGGTATTAATATAATGATAGCCTGAACTGTCATAAATCGGCATGGTCGGATTCAGCGTAATGGCATTATTAAAATTTCCCTGGTCGGAGTTGCTGGTATGCATGTACCTGGGTGCAACGTTCAGGGAAACGGTATACACATCGCTTTTTGAAGTATGGTTCACGTTCAGACGGGCGCCGTATTCATTTTTATAGGCCCGCAGGTCAATACCGTTGGCATTCCGGTAGTCGGCGGAAGCAAAATAGTTGTCTTTAGCCGTTCCGCCGGAAATCTGTATGGTGTGCTTTTGTCCGTACGTTTGCGAACGGGTAACTGCTTTCATCCAGTCGGTATTAGCGCCATAGTCAATGCCCCGGGCAGGTGTTCCGTTTACCCGGTACTGGCGAAACTCGCTGGCGTTGAGCAATTCGGGCGCCATTGTCAGTTTATCAAGGGTAACATAGCCATTGTATACCAGTTTTGATTCGCCGGTTCCTTTTTTAGTGGTGATAATAATCACCCCATTGCTACCACGGGTTCCGTAAATAGCCGAGGCGGCGCCGCCTTTCAGCACATCGATCGATTCAATATCGTTCTGGTTGATGTTATCGATATTTCCACCCGGTACGCCGTTTATAACGTATAACGGCCCTAACCCCGCACTGCGTGACGATACGCCGCGCAGCTGGATGCTGGGAGAAGAGTTGGGATCGGCTGTAGCTGTATTGGAGATAGTTAACCCAGCCACTTTCCCTTGCAGGGACATTAAGGGGTTGTTGCCTGCAACGGTTTTCAGATCCCTTGCGCCCACATGCGTGATGGCGCTTGATACCTCCCGCTTATCCAGGGTGCCATAACCCACACTCACCACTTCCACTCCTTTAAGTTCCTGGCTGGACGATGCCAGCTTAACCAGTAAAGTGTTCTGACCGGCGATGGCAACCGTTTGTGTGGCGTAGTTAATGGAAGAAAAAATAAGTTCCCGGGTGTCCGTTGTTACTGTTAGCCGGAATGAACCGGTAGCATCGGTGGCAGTTCCGGAGCGGGTCCCTTTAATTCTGACAGTTGCCCCAGGTATCGGCGTACCTGTATCTGAATCAATTACTTTGCCTTCTATTACCTTATTCTGCGCGAATGCCGGGCAGGCGAAAGCAAAAATCAGGGCAAAAGCACTCAATAATCGTAGAATTTTTTTTAACATAACGCTGTGCTTGATTTGTTCATAAACGCGAACTCTTATCCTTCATCGCTGCAGCTGATGACTGGTAACGCCAATGCCAATTATGGCTTTTTGATTGGCAGGTCAAATTAAATCACTATTCAGGCGCTTGATACCGGAGGCAGGCGGCCGGAACCCAAAATCTAACCCATTTTGAAATTATATAATTGATAATCAACCACTTAATACAATCCCTACTGGGAAAAATCTAAGCCTTCCAGGCGCATT
>NZ_DATMTE010000496.1:0-9068 GCF_035564935.1 Chitinophaga sp.
GGCGCCAGCACCCATAAATACATCCTTCACAAACCATTGACGCCAGCCGCGCTTTCGGATTTTGAAACACAGTACAATGTTTTATTGCCCGGAAGTTACAAGGCATTCCTGCTGCAGCTGGGCAATGGAGGGGAATCGCAAGCGGGTGCGGCAGCCGGGCCGTTCTATGGTATTTATCCGCTGGGCGGCTGTGTGGACGAACTTACTGCCGATCCTGCAAAATATTTAAGTGAACCCGTAAAGATCTATCCCGGCCTAACAGCAGAGGAATGGCAACATCTCATAAAGGAAACGGAGGAAGATGATATTTCGGATGAAGCATATGAAGCCGCCCTAGGAAACATTTACGCGGGTATTTTGCCCATTGGATCGCAGGGATGCAGTTACATACATGGGCTGGTATTAAACGGCGAGCATGCAGGGAAGGTGGTAAACCTGGATATAGACAGGCAGCAACCGCAATTCACTTTTGAAGATAACTTCCTGGATTGGTATGAGCGCTGGCTGGATGAAATTATTTCGGAAGAACTGTCAACCGATGGCCCCTCCTGGTTTGGCTATACCATGGGCGGTAGCGTAACCGCATTGTTGGATAAATACCATGCAGCCACAGATCAGTTAACCAAACATCAGTGCATCCGTGGTATATTAACGAAACGGCATATTGATCGCGGGACGGTAACAGTATTGGAAAAAGAATATCTGCATGCGGAAACCGCGTACAAAAGGGAGTGGCTACAGGTGCTTGCCAGGTTCAGTTATCCGTTGGCAAAGCCCCACCTGTTAGCTTACAGCCAGGAAAACCTGCTGGCGGTTGTGCAGTTTGTGTGGTGGTATGCAAAAGATAAAAGCGCTGAATGGCAAGGAGTCATTACCGAAAAATTACCCCATATCAATGATGATGAAACATTCAGGTTTTGTACTTACCTGCTGGTAGAAATGAAAGCTGATTACGCATATTTGATAATCCCTGCTACAACCAATGGAAATGAACAGATCCGTATAACCGCTTTTTATACTTTAGGTAAGTTGAAAAACAAGAAAGATTACCTGGACGTTTTTATCAATGGTTTGGATGATTCTGCCAATTATGTAGTACATGCCGCTTTGCAGGCGCTGTCCGGCGTAAATGATAAGCGATTGTTACCTGCGTATAAAAAAGTTTTAGAGAGATTTCCAACGGAGCAGGACTATATTTTATCCAACCTCGGTCACCGGCTTGCCGATATGGGACTTACTATCAGCGGGTTAAAGAAGTGGAATGGTTAGTATGGCCCCGTTTCTCCGCACTGATAAAAAAAAGTCTTGACTCTCACCCTGCGTCATAGGATATATTTGTAGCTGAAAGTATCGGTCATGGAATATTATGCTGTAAAAAAGCTGGCAAAACTGGCAGGTGTAAGTGTGCGCACCTTACACCTGTATGATAAAATGGGGCTGCTGACACCCTTTACCCGGACTGAAGCCCGGTACCGGCTTTACGGTGAAAAGGAGTTGTTACGGCTGCAGCAGATCCTCTTTTACAGGGAACTGGATATTCCACTAAAGGAGATAGCGGATATACTGGACGATCCCGCGTTCGACCTTACACAGGCCCTGGAAACCCATAGAACAGCGCTGCAGGCAAAACGTGAACGGATCACCACCCTGATCGATACAATCGACAAAACTTTATATCACTTAAAAAACAGAACTATGTTAAAGGTAGAAGAACTATATGAAGGATTATCACCTGAAACAGTTACAGGGCAGAGGGAAAAAGCCATCAGCAGCTGGGGAGAGGAACGGGTATTAAAAGGCGAAGATATACTGCGTAACCTCAGTAAAAAAGAAGTGAATGCTATGAGAGAAGAGCTGGATACCGTTACAAAGCAGCTACTGGCCAGTAAGGATAAGGATCCCGGCAGCAGGGGAGTGCAGGCATTAATTGCACGGCACTATAAAGTGATCATGAAATTCACCGGTAGATCAGAAGAACACGGTACGGCGGACTATGGCAAATGTCTTGGGGAACTGTATCTTTCTTTTGCAGATGGAGGTGATGAGAATACGGTGTTTTCAAAATTTGCAAAAAGGGCGATACAGTATTTTGTAGGGTAACATTAATTAAAAAAAACACCGGAAACCTGATAGAAAAGGAGCCTGACGATGCAGGCTCCTTTTTCCGGTTGGTTCTTAAAATTGGCAATTGTTTTCAGGAAATAATATCATCATTGCGTATATCCTTCATTCTGCGCCATATTGGGTCCGTTCCTCACTTCGTTTACCGGTATGGGGAACTTCAGCCAGTTTTTGTTCCACACGCCTCCTTTTTGGGGTGTAACAACCGCCATCACTTCTTCAGCTCTTGAAACACCGGGATTAGTAATGCCGGGCCAGCGTTTAAGATCCATCCAGCGCTGCCCCCATTCAAGGAACAGTTCCAGCCTTCTTTCTTTTTCGATAGCCGCCATTATTTGCGTTTGTGTAGCAGCCGTTGTGGCGTTTAAGCCTGCCCGGGTGCGCAATGCGTCAATATCCTGCCGCGCGGCTGTAAGGTTGTTTTGTTTCAGGCGGGCTTCCGCTCTGATCAGATATTGTTCTGCAAGCCGCAGTACCATCAGGTATTCCAGTGTGCCGCCGCCATCAGCGCCATTTTTGTATTTATAAGGCATATAGTATTTTTTACCGCCTTCGGAAAGTGAATCTATCCAGCTGGCCCTTCTCTTATCTCCGGGCTCAAAAAGCGCCACCAGGTCGTTGTTCAGGTAGTTGCTCAGGTCAAACGCGAAGGACTGCGGACCCACACCAAAGCTTTTCAGATAAGCCACGGAGAAGCTGTAGCCATCTCCTGTATAAGTATTCTGTGCGGAGTTGCTTACTCCCGGCGGCAAATGCCAGATCGCTTCAGGGGAAGAAGGTTTGAATACATTGTTCAGGTTAGGGTCAAGTACATAAGTATCACTCCGGGAAATCACTGCAGTAGCCTGCTCTTCTGCATGCTGCCAGTCGCGCTGATAAAGATATACCCTTGCCAGCAGCGCAGCGGCGGCCCATTTGTTTGGCCGTACCCTGGCGGTAGTGGTCAGGTTATTATTGTTGGCATACGATGCGGTGAGCATTGATTGTGCCTGTTTAAGATCATCTGCCATCTGTTGCAACACCTTGCTTACCGGCTGGCGGCTGGCCACCAGGTTTTGCTGGTAATCTGTTCCGGTGAGTAACGGCAGGTCGCCATACAGGTTCATGAGCTGAAAGTACATGAAGGCACGCAGGAAATATGCTTCTCCCAATACCTGGTTCCTGGCTTTATCAGACAGGGCGGAGGATCTGGTAGCGCCTTCTATGATGGCGTTCGCCGCGTAAATATGTTTGTAGGCCCTGGTCCAGATATCGCCGGTGATGGTGTTATCGGGCAAAAGCGTATTGGTGAATATCTGCTGGTAAGGAGGCTGGAGCGATACTGTGTTCAGCTCATCTGATGTAAGACCGCAAACGATGCTGATACCTCCGAATCCCTGGGAAAAGGCGCCGTAACTACCCAGTTCACCCAAAATAGCGCTTACGGCAGATGTAGCCGAAATATCGGACTGGTATACTTTTTCAGCTTCCAGCGATGTATCCGGGGGTGTTAATTCTACAAACTTCTTGCAGGATGCAGCAGCAATGAGTAAGAGAAATGCGGTGATATATTTTAACATATACTTGTTTTATAAGGTGATCTGAATGCCGCCTGTAATTACACGCAGTAAGGGAATATTGCCGGAAACATTTTCCGGATCCCATCCTTTGTAGGAGGTGATGGTAAACAGGTTCTGTGCCTGTGTATATATCCGCGCTCCCTGCCACTTCCAGCGTTGCATCAGCTTTGCCGGTAACGAATAGGAGAGTGACACATTTTTCAAACGGATGAACGATATAGTAGTATAGTAGCTTTCGTTATAGGCGGCCCCTACATAGGTATTGGCTGTAGGAGAGGCGGAGGAGTTGTTAAATAGTTTAGGGAAGTTGGCAATATCGCCGGGTTGTGTCCAGCGGCGCTCATAAAGATCCAGCGGCATGTTGGCAATACCACCCCGCATGGTATTGGCAGGGAAATAAGCGAAAGGACCTGTTTGTTTGGAGAAGTTGAAGAAGATATCCAGCTGGAACCCTTTATAGGAAAAGCTGTTGTTGATACCACCAAAGTATTCCTTCGCTACATTTACCGGTACCGTGAGGTCGGTTACAGATAATGCGGTGGCATTGCTGGTATCTTTCCCGCCTGCAGTGTGCCATACATACAATCCCGTTTGAGGATCTACTCTTACAAAGTCATATGTTTTTTGAATGCTCAGTGGTTTGCCCACAATGTAGCTGTTGGCATATGATGATCCTTCCAGGTTATCATAGCGTACCAGCGTGTTACGCGGAAACGCAATATTGAAAGAAGTATTCCACCTGAAATTTTTCCGCTGGATATTGGTAGTGTTGAGTTCCAGTTCTATACCTGTGTTGCGTACCACGGCAGGCAGGTTAACCTGTACGCCCGTGAAGCCCACAAAAGCCGGCAGTGGATAATTAACCAGCTGGTTGGAGGAATTATTGTTATAATAGCTGGCGGAGAAATAGACTCGGTCTTTTAACAAACCCAGCTCCAGGGCTATTTCTGCTTTCCTGGTTGTTTCCCAGCTGTATTTGCTGTTTGCCAACCCGGAAGGGGTGAGACCAATAGCCCCCGCAAAGTTAGTGCTGGAGGCGGTATACAGCGACATATAACCATATTCCGGTATCACATCATTCCCGGTAGTACCATAGCTGCCTCTCAGTTTACCATAGCTGAGTATGGGCAGCAGGTTTTTTATTACTTCTTCGTCTGAGAACACCCAGGCAGCGCCTATTGCCCCGAAATTACCAAAGCGGTTACCCGGTGCAAAGCGACTCGATCCATCACGGCGGGCAGTAAGGTTCAGCAGGTATTTATCATGGAGGTTGTAGTTGATCCTGCCAAATACTGCTGTATACAGGTAGTTTGTTTTTTGGGCAGAAGGCTCACGGATGGTGCCGAATGCCGGATTACCCATCAGTCCATCATCTGCATAACCCTGCACGGTAAGAAAGGTACCGTTGGTTTGCGTTTGCTGAAAGGTTGTACCCACAATCACGTTCATGTTACCCGGGCCAATGCGATGTTCCCAATCAACCTGCGGTTCCACATTCCAGGTGGTACTGGTCAGGTTCATATCCATCGTTTGACGCAGGTATTGCCCCCTGGACACCCATTCAGAAGGGTTGAAAAAATCCTGGCCCCGGCGCGATGAAGTGGTATTCTGCACCACGTTGTATCCGAGGTTGGTTTTGAGGCGTAATCCTTTCACCAGTTCATAGCTAAGCGTGGCATTGCTGATAAGACTGCTCAGTTTACCGTTATAAATTTCCTGCAATCTTCCCAACGGGTTCTGGTAGGCAGCATCAGCAGGGCCCCAGTTTAGTTTACCTGCGGAATCATATAGCGGAGGCGCTATGGGAGGGAGCGTTAATGCAAAACTAGCGATGGTCCAACCCGGTAGTTTATTATTGTCAACGCCATAGGTAATGCCAAATTGCGCGATGAATTTTTTATTGGTAGAAGTATGGTTTACACTTAACCGGCCACTGTATTTCACATCAGCCAGATCAACCGGCATGATGGTAGTTTCCTTTGAGTAGCTTCCGTTGAACCCGAAAGAAGTATTGGCATTGCCACCTGAAAGGGATACCTGCGCGCGGTCGTAACGGGCGGTGTTCCCCAGGAGCACCTCCTGCCAGTCGGTACTGCGCGTGGTATCCCACTTCAACAGGTCATACACGGTGCTGGGGGGAGCAGTGGCAATCGTTTGCCCGTCGTTGCGGATAGCTTCGTAGCGCATATCAAGATACTGCCGCCGGTTAAGCAATGGTTGTTTGCGTGTCATATTGGCGAAGCCGGAAGAAACGTTAATGTCCAGCATTGTTTTGCCGGCACGGCCTTTTTTAGTGGTGATCAACAGCACTCCATTGGCGCCCCGGCTGCCATAAATAGAGGTGGCATCCGCATCTTTCAGTACTTCAATACTCTCAATATCATTCGGGTTCAGGCTGTTCAGCGGACTGATATCCACGTAGCCAATCGGCGACATATTGCCAACGGCGCTGAAATCGCCGGGAGGATATGCAGAACCGTCTACAATAATGAGCGGTGAATTGGCTTCCGGCCGCACGCTGTTCAATCCACGCAGGCGAATAGTAAAACCTGTACCGGGAAGACCACTTTGCTGCGTGATATCCAGGCCGGCCACCCGCCCCGTTAGTGCAGCAAGCGGGTTACTTACAGGTTGCTTCTCAATGATGGCGGCGGTTACTTTGCTTACGTTACCGGTGTTCAGCCGTTGAGTGGTGCTGTAGTAACCTTTGCTGACCACTATTTCTTTCAGGCCGTTGTTACGCTGTTTAAGTGTAACCATAGCACCGGCAGCCAGATCCCCGGCGGTCATCTCCAGTGTTTCAAAACCAACAGAAGAAAATATAAGAATGTCTGCTGCAGAAATAATATCAATGGAGAACTCTCCTTTGGCGTCGGTAATTGTACCCGTTTTCCTGCCTTTGATCCTCACATTGATCCCATTCAGCGGAGCGCCGGCAGAATCCACCACTTTGCCCTTCAGCGGCGGAGGGAGCACAACAGGCGCCGGATCGGGAACCGGCGGGGGGACAGGAGTTACTACCCGTTCGGAAAGAACAATCGTTTTACCGGTGATCTTATACGTAATCGCCTGGTTCTTCAGTATCATATCCAGGAACGCTGTGAGCGGCTGATTGATGGCCGTTACGGAAACGGGGCGGGCATCTTTCAATATCGATTTGTTACTGTAAAATACCGCGTAACCGGTTTGCTGCTCCACTGCTGTGAACACCTTTTTCAGGGCAACCGCTTTCCCCGAAAAAGTGACCGGCTGCGCCACAACCGACGCGTACGCCTGGCAAAGTATGGTAATAATAATCAGGAAAGTCATTTTCATGACCACAAGAATTTTGATAATGGTTGAATACCGGGCAGGACTGCGTTTAGGCATAAAGATTCCTGCACCGAAACAATACGCAGTTTTTTGCATAAATTGCATTGGTTTGGTTGATTAAAAAGGGATATATCCGTGTCGCTTCAGATCAGCTGAACATCGCCGGAAGTGTTAGCCGCACTTCCGGTTTGCTGTTTACAGCGAAGCTGTTCTTCATTTCATAATAATCAGTTTACGGCCCTCCAGGCGGAATTTAAGTTCTGTTCCGGCCAGTACTTTTACCAGGTCATTCAGGCTGTTATCACGGCTGATTTTTCCCGAGAAGGGGATATCAGGCACTCCGTTTTCGTAAATTACGGTTACATCATACCATCGTTCTATTTCGCTCATTGCCTCCCGGAGACTTACATCCTCGAAGTTGAACATACCATTTTTCCAGGCCATTATTTTATCGGTATCTACATTTTTTTCTACCCGTATACCCGCACCCGTTATTGCCTGCTCACCCGGCAGAAGCTGTGCCTGTTGCCCTTTCAGGGACACGCTCACCCGGCCCCTGAGCAGTGTGGTGCTCACAAAAGGCTGGTCAGGATAAGCATTGATATTGAACTGCGTACCCAGCACATTTATCTCCACATCCTTATTCACCATTACTTTAAAAGGCATCTCTGCATGTGGAGCAATATCCAGGTATACCTCACCGGTTACTTCAACACGCCGTTCCTTTCCGGAAAAGGCAACGGGGTACCGGATAGACGAAGCTGCATTCAGCCAGGCGATACTTCCATCCGGCAGCTGCAGCTTAAATTGCCCGCCCCGCGGCGTGCTAAGCCTGTTGAATCCTGCATCAGTCCCGCTTTCTTTTATTTCGTAAGTAAGTTGTCCTCCCTGTTGGTGTATGGAAGCTACGCCTTGCATAATTACGCGGTTACCGGTACTGTCCAGTGTAATCGTTGATCCATTGGCCAGCGTTAATACCGCCTTGCTGATTCCCGGGCGTATTACTTCCTCCGGCGGTAGCCCGGCAGGTTTTATCCACATATATGCACCGGCCGACAACAATAACAGCAGCATTACAGCTGCAGCCCAACTCCACTTCATGTACATTTTCCTCACCCTGCCTGTGGGAATATCTTCTTTTTCCCATCCCAGTTGCTTTTCGATGGCTGCTTCTACTGCTGCCAGTTGTTGCAGTTCATAACGAAGCCGCTCCGGCTCCGTGAGTTCATTAAACAATGCACGATTCTCCGGCTGAAGGTTTTTCCATTCCTCCAGCAGCTGTTCCTCTTCCGGGGACAGTGTTTTGTTGAGCGACTTAAACATCAGCGCAGCAATGCGTTCATGGTCAAATTTATTCTCCATGACTATATATACTGAGAAAAGCAGTATTTGTCCCCTAAAACCCGGGAAAAATTTTCAAAATACCCAGCAGCAGGTAAAAACGGCCCAGCCCAATGCGGAGGGCCTTCATGGCTTCCGCCTTTTTGTTGCGTACCGTTTTA
The DNA here is from genome assembly GCF_035564935.1 of Chitinophaga sp. Lineage (GTDB taxonomy): Bacteria > Bacteroidota > Bacteroidia > Chitinophagales > Chitinophagaceae > Chitinophaga. The sequence continues at coordinate 8,495 of NZ_DATMTE010000496.1, forward strand.
TCTTTAATCCGGAGGATATCGCAGATCTCGGCATTGGATTTTCCCTCAAGGTAGCTGAGCTTAAAAATGGATCTTGCAAGCGGGGGCAGTTTTTCAATTTCATCAAGCACCAATTTATAAAGGGCGATCCGGACCTCGTCCTGCTCCCGGATAGCCGGTTCCCAGGCTGGATCAGAGAGATAATGTAATTCCTCCTGCAAAGTTTTATCCCTGTTTTCCCGCCTGAGAAGATCAATGCAGGCGTTACGGGTCATGCTGGTAAGGTACGCCGCCATATGGGGTATAGTATCAAAGGTCCTGGGTTGCTTCAACAGCCTGGCATATGTTTCCGCTACAATATCCCGGGCTGTTTCCTCGTCAACAAAGCGCCTGGCAAAATAGTAAAGTCGTTGATAAGTGAGTTTATATGCGTGGGAGAAGGCCGGTTTGTCTCCTGCAGCAACAAGCAGCAGAAGCTCTTTTTCGTTGTATGTATCCCCGGCAGACAATCAGATGGCATAATTTGTTCCCATGTGCAAGCTACAATAAAATAACTATAAGCTCACGGGGGAGAGGTTTTGTGGCTGCCTGCTTT
>NZ_DATMTE010000497.1:0-2262 GCF_035564935.1 Chitinophaga sp.
GGCACTGCTTCAAACTGGCAAAGTATAGAAGGCGGGCAATTCCATACAGTAGCCATAAAAGCAGATGGGACGCTCTGGACATGGGGTTTTAATTCCAGCGGGCAGTTAGGGCTTGGTAATACTACTAACAGAACCACCCCAACTCAAGTATCTTCAAGTAATATCTGGTCTAGCGTAGCTGCAGGATATGATCATACGGTGGCAATTACAAATGATGGAACCATGTATGCCTGGGGGCTCAACGATCATGGGCAGTTAGGTGACGGTAGCCGTAGCAACAGGTCCACTCCCAGACTTATTGGAACGGGTTGGAAGAGTGTTTCTGCAGGAAACAATATCACAATCGCTGTAAAAACTGATGGTACGCTTTGGGGTTGGGGCGAAGGCTTTCTGGTTGGTGATGGAACGGACGCCGACAAAACTTCACCTGTTCAGCTTGGAACAGCCACCAACTGGAAGAGTGTAAGCCGTGGTGTAAACCATGCCTTAGCCGTAAAAACGGATGGGACACTTTGGGCATGGGGAACGAACGGGCGTGGCCAATTAGGCATCGGTACTACTGCTGCTGGAAACTATACACCTACGCAAGTTGGAACTGACACTAACTGGGAAAGTGCTAAGGCAGGTTTTTTCTTCAGTATTGGCAAGAAAACTGACGGTACGATGTGGTCATGGGGAGAGGGTACATTCAACCAACTGGGCCAAGGGGCAAGCACTGCGAATGTTTTGGTTCCTACTCAAATTGGTACTCAAAATGACTGGCATACCATTTCAGTAGGTACAAGCTCACTATTTGGTGCAGCTATAAAAAATGATGGTTCATTCTGGACTTGGGGCTATAACAATTACTCGCAATTGGGTGACGGGCTTACGGCGCGACTGCTGGTGCCGACATTGATTGCCTGTCCGGGAAGTACGATCGTAACTGAAACGGCCTGTGACAGCTATACATGGGCAGCTACTGGAATAACTTATACTACAAGCGGAATCTATATCGATTCGGTTACCAGTAATGAATTGCATTTGACTATCAACAACAGTACAACATCAAGCGTTACCGAAACGGCTTGCGACAGCTATACCTGGGCCGAAAACGGGACGACCTACACGACGAGCGGAACATACACCAACGTAACGACTAACGCTTCCGGATGCCCGAATACCGTAACCCTGAACCTTACGATCAATAACAGTACGACATCAAGCGTTACAGAAACGGCTTGCGACAGTTATACCTGGGCGGCAAACGGAACGACATATACAACGAGCGGAACCTACACCCATGTTACGACCAACGCTTCCGGATGTACGAACACCGCAACGCTTAACCTTACTATCAACAACAGCACGACATCAAGCCTTACCGAAACGGCCTGCGATAGTTATACCTGGGCGGCAAACGGAACGACTTATACAACGAGCGGAACCTACACCCATGTTACGACCAACGCTTCCGGATGCACGAACACTGCAACGCTGAACCTTACTATCAACAACAGCACGACATCAAGCCTTACCGAAACGGCCTGCGACAGTTATACTTGGGCGGCAAACGGAACGATTTACACAACGAGCGGAAACTACACCCATGTTACGACCAACGCTTCGGGATGCACGAACACCGCAACGCTGAACCTTACTATCAACAACAGCACGACATCAAGCCTTACCGAAACGGCCTGCAACAGTTATACCTGGGCAGCAAATGGAACGACTTACACAACGAGTGGAACGTACACCCATGTTACAACTAACGCTTCCGGATGTACCAACACGGCAATATTAAATTTAACCATAAACAATTCGGAATCTCCGGTTGGTGAATCGTCCCAGATAATAACCGTTGATGTTTCCGGTGATGCAACAATCTCTGATATTGTTATCAGTCCGTCAACTGTTGTCTGGTATGCCTCTGAATCAGATGCAATATCACATACTAATCCGCTGAACAGCACTACAACTTTGGTGAACGGAGCTACTTATTATGCAGTCTATACGACAAGTCAAGGCTGTAGCAGCGCTCCATATCCGGTAACGGTTTCAGTTGCATTGGGTACTAATTCTTTTAATGATGCAAAGCTTAGTTTTTATCCAAATCCAACTTCGGACGTGCTGTACATTAAATATAGCCATACAATTAATACTATAAGTGTAAATAATGTATTGGGCCAGGAAATATATGCCAAATCGATAAATGCGAATGACGGGGTAGTGGAATTTTCGAATTTACCGTCAGGGAATTACTTTGTTAAGGTAACCAGT
>NZ_DATMTE010000498.1:0-1665 GCF_035564935.1 Chitinophaga sp.
GGTTAATGCAGCAGCGACCACGGCTTGTGGCAACACGCCCGCAGCAGGTCTGGCGGTAACCTTGCAGCCACGAACGCTGGTTTCTGATAATCAAAATTATATATTAAGTACTTCTGTACTTTCCGCAGGTGCTACTACCGATGCGGACATTACCAACCTTAGCTCGGCAGCGATACGCCAGCAGATAACTTATTTCGATGGTTTAGGCAGACCTATGCAGGATATTGCTATACAGGCTGCACCGGATGGAAAAGATATCGTTACGCCCATTACTTATGACGGCTACGGAAGGCAGGACAAAAGCTACCTACCCTATGCGGCGGGCGATACAACAGGCAGCTACCGATCTGCTATCAACCCAACTTATACCAACAGTGCACAGTACCTGTTCTACCAACAAACAGCAGATACCAGCATTCCGGTAATACCTAATCCTTATAGTCAGACAGTCTTTGAAGCCTCACCGCTCAACAGACCCTTGCAACTCGCTAACCCCGGTAGCACTTGGGCAGTAGGTAGTGGACACACCGTCAATACCGACTATGAAATAAATGTCGCGTCGGAAGTCAGGTTATGGAATATTACCACCGATGCCAATGGCAACAACACTGGTGCTACCGGCAGTGGCTATTACGCAGCCGGGGAACTCTACAAAACCATTACCACCGACGAGAACAGCCATCAGGTCATTGAATTTAAAGACAAAGATGGGCAGGTGGTCTGTAAAAAGGTACAGAGCGGTGCAGCCGGTGCTTTTGTTATCACCCAGTATATCTATGATGACTTCGGGGATCTGGCTTATGTCTTGCCTCCTGCCCTTAGCAGTATTACCAGCTTTACAGAGCTGACAACAGATGCGAACTTTGGCAATTATATCTACGCCTACCATTATGATGAACGCAGAAGAATGGTCGAAAAGAAAATACCCGGTCAGGGATGGGGCTATATGCTCTATGACAAAGCAGACCACTTAGTGGCTACGCAAGATGCCGTACAAAGATCTTTGGGCTACTGGGCCTTTACCAAGTATGACGGGTTAGGTAGGATGGTGATGACCGGCAGGTACAACAGTTCCTCTTCCAGAGCCACTTTGCAAACAACCGTGGGCGCCTGGGACTCTACCAAGCTGACGGAGAACAGGGTTACCACCGGTAATGGTTATACTAATCAGGCTTTCCCAACAACCATTACGGAGACCTATAGCATTAACTACTATGACGATTACAGTTTTCTGACACTGACGGGAGTAAATCCGACTACCAGTCTGATCACCGCTGCTAACGGAAGCGACAGCCTGAGCAATATGACCAAAGGGCTGCCTACAGGTTCCCGAATAGAGATACTGGGCAGCCCGGGCAGCTATTTGCTGTCTGTCAGCTATTACGACAGCAAGGGAAGGCTCAGCAAGACCATTAAGCAACACCAGCTTCAGGGTGTGGATGTGGTTACCAATCATTATGACTTTGTAGGTGAGCTGCTAAACAGTACCCGTAAGCATTACGCCGGCAATAACTACACGACAGCGGCCCTTAGCATTACAGACAGCTACAGCTATGACCATGCAGGCAGGATGCTGGTAACCACCGAGCAAATTAATAATCAGACACCGGTTGCATTAACCAGTAACACCTACAATGAAATAGGGCAGTTAAAATCAAAGCTTAT
>NZ_DATMTE010000499.1:0-11102 GCF_035564935.1 Chitinophaga sp.
CTCATACCTGGTTAGTTGATCAGATATGAGATGCTTTTATAGAGATAATCCATAGAGAGGATCAATAAATCTATTCTTCCGGGGGGCAAATAAAAACCGGCAGGAAATATTGTACGGCCACCTTCTTTTGTTTGTTTATCCCAGGTTTCCATGCAGGCATCATTCTTACAGCCTTCATTACTTCAATATCCAACACGCGTAGTTTAGTTGTATCCATAGATCTTACATTGCAAACGCAGCCCTGTGCATCAATAATAAATTGTATACGGGAAATGCCTGTAACTCCTTCGTCTGCTGATACAGGTGGATATTTTATGTTCTTTACAAGATACTTCATCAATGCAGATTCACCACCGGGAAAAGCGGGCGGTATTTCCACAAATGAATATACGCTATCTGCCGGCCGCTGTCCATCAGCTGATATAACTACCAGCAAAAACAAAAAACACATCATTAGCTTTACAGGCATAGGGCATCTGTTTATACAAACAAAAGAAGTCCTGGTTGCCGTAACCAGCAACCAGAACTACACTCCATTAAAACGCCGGATCATCCGGTGTATTCGGATTATCATTCCGCTCTACAAACGGATAAGGGAAATAGTTCCGTTTCCTTTCCGCTACGGGTCTGCTAAACCGGCGGCTGTCTTCCAGTTCCTGGCCGTTCATAAACAATTCTATTCTCCGGTGCTTATAGATCAATGTCAGCAACTCCGCTTCATTGGCGGCAACTACCGGTGGCAATGATGCCCCGATGCCAAAGGCATCGTCCGCTGGTTTCTTAGTTACCACTTTATTCAGGTAAAGCAGGCCATTAACGAGATCATGCTGCCGGGCATAACTTTCTGCTTTGATAAGCAGCATTTCTCCCGGGAGATAAATGGGAACAGCAGAAAGATTGCTTTTGAAAAACCCGCTGATATTGAACTTTGGCTTACCGGGCCGGGCAATGTAAAATGGTATACGCTGATCCGCCAGGTCGGGTTGAATAGGTACGGGTAATCCCATCGTAGAGTCGACCACGTTATAGATATTATTGGTAGCTGTTACCAATGTAAAAATGGGATTGCTAACCTGCGGGTTAAAAGAAAGGGTGGAACGGATGCTCAGGTCCACTTTATCAGCAGCACTGATGGCTGCAGTGTAATCGCCGGCACACAGGGCATACCTTGCTTTTAGTGCATACAGCGTATTAATAATATTCACATCTTTGGGGATATTGGCTAAAAAAGTATTCCCCACAGGCGTTGCCGTTACTGCACTGATAGCATTGTCTAATGCGGCAACAGCCATGGTGTATCCCTGTTTTGCCGGAACAAATTTCACACCGCCGGACGATAACGCAGGTGTGCTGGTATTTTCCGGCACCTGTTCCCAATAGTTGGCCTGCACACCAATAGCCAGTGCCTTAAAGATAGTCGTATAAGCAATCAAACCACTGGCAAAGCTTTTATCTTCAACAACAACAGCAGTACGGCGTAAAACACTGTCTGCTTCATACCTGATCTTATTGGCAACATTCCACATGCCGGTTACTACTACGTTAGTGGTCAGGATCTTACTTCCTCCCGCACCTATCTGCGCTTCATCAGTATTACCCGGGTTGGTAACAAAAGTTTCTCCTACCAGTAAACTGCCGGAAGCAACGGTGGTATATAACAGGCTCTCGCGGTTCTTTGAATACCAGGTTTGTAAGCCTACAGCTACATTGGCCAGTGTGGCGGGTGAACTGTAAGCGCCTTCCGATGAAGGACCAGATGGATCCTGGTAATCTTTCTTACACGCTGCAAACGTGCAGAGCAAAGCAAGAGCGATGGTGCTATATTGAATATATCGTTTCATATTGGATCTTTTTTGTGATTAAAATTTTGCGCGAACAGACAGGTTATAGCTTCTCGGAACCGGCACGGAACCAAAATCAATGCCGCGCAATACGGTGCTTTGTCCTGCCGCATTCAATTCAGGATCATATCCTTTGTAGTTGTCCCAGGAAATAAGGTTCCTGCCGCCAATACTTACGGATAAATCACTTAATCCTTTCAGCTTGCCAAAGTCGTAGGTAAAAGCTACTTCACGCAGTTTCACAAAAGAACCGTCGTCAACCCTCCATTCCTGGATATTGTAATTACCTGCTATGAAGCCGCGTGGCAGTAACCCAAGATCTTCCTGTTCTGCTACTTTTCCGTTATCCACACCTTGCCGGGTTCTCCAGTCGGCATTGAATACGTCCACGCCCTGCACGGCGTCTACCTGTATATGAAGACCGAGCTTCTTATACTGGAAATCGCTGGTGAGTGTACCCGTCCAGTCGGGGTTGGGGTCGCCGATCTTTTTATTCAATGCGGTAGCCCCGGCAGGTGGTAAGCCGGTGGCAGGATCGCGCGCTACGGTGTAGGTGAGCGGCGAATTTTGTGTACCTGCTTCTGTAACCGGTATACCGGCAGGCGTTTTCAATTGATTCCCATTTTCATCCCTGGCGAAGAAAGTACCATAGAAAAACCCGATCGGTTCTCCATTGGCAATACCTATGGGCGCCCCACCTACGGTATTGTAGAGGATCAGCGCCTGCCCTATATCCACTGCCTTATTACGGTTACGGTTATAGATAGCCGTGAGGTTCCATGTAAAGTTGGTGGTTTTCACCGGCATAATATTCAGGATGGCTTCCACCCCGGTATTCTGCAGGGTGCCGATATTATCCTGGTAAAAGGAGTAGCCTTTGGTAGGCGCAACAGCACGACTTATAAGCAGGTTTTCCACGCGCTTGTGATAGTAGTTAACGGATAAGCCTATACGATTATCCCAGAATGCCAGGTCGGTACCCACTTCCAGCTCTTTTTGCTTTTCCGGTTTCACATCGGGGTTGGTATAAGTGGAGGGCGACTGGAAAGCTGCGGCTCCTATAAAAGCGGTAGCATTGTAGGTATTGTAACGGCCATACGCCGGGATACCGGTGAGGTTACCGGATTCGCCATAGGCGGCCCTTAGCTTCAACAGGTTCCACCATTTGGATACGGCCGATTTTTCCCAGAAATCGGTACCGGATATTACGTAACTGCCGCTCACTTTTGCATATAGCTGGTTCCTTTCATCTACGCCAAATACGGACGATCCGTCTACACGCAGCGCACCTGTAAGAAACAACTGGTTGCGGTACTTAAAGTTCTGCTGAATGTATTCACCGGAAATGGATAGCTCCGTGCGCTGATCTGCACCGGGAATAATGGTAGTGGCCTTGTCTGCCGTTTGTACAAACGGTGGTAACCCTCTTCCCTGTTCCAGGGTATAGTGCATACGCTGGTATTGTACAGAGTAACCTACCTGTGTTACAGAACTGAGTTTATCACTGATATCCCAGTTGTAAGTAGCATTGAGATCATGGTTGATCAGGAAAGAATTGTTGTTACCCGCGCTGGCATAACCATTCTGTGCAGGATCCAGGTCGGGGCCGCCGCCGTAAAAACCAGGGCTTACAAAATAGGCGAATGCGGGCATAAAGGTGGTACCTTCCTGGTTGTAGTTATCGATACCGAGCCGGTAATCTACCGTAAGATTTTTAATTGGACGCAGCTTAACACCGGCGCCGGCAATTACCCTGCCTACATGTTGCTGCTGTTTAAAATCTTCCATGATAGAAACCGGGTTCACACGACCACGTTCTCCTACCTTCATCAGCTGTCCCAGCGAATTACGTTGCTGTATATCGTAGTAGTTACCAATGATGGTTACGCCATTCATAGGAGAATAAAAGGTGTTGCCATCGGGCTTTTCGTTGGCTTTGCTGTACACGTAGTTCAGGCTGGCATTAAAACTGATCCAGCTGGCCAGCTCCTGGTCGAGGTTCAGCCGGAAGCTGAACCGGCTGAAATCCGTTTTATTGATAATACCCTGGTTATAAAAGTAACTGCCGGAAGCGTAATATTTTGTTTTGTCTTTTCCACCGGCCACGGATATATTATTATCCGTTCCCACGCCGGTGCGGAAAATGTAATCCTGGTAGTCGTACCTGTTAACCGGCGTGGTATTCACAATAGCGGGTGTCAGGATGTTCTGTGTGGAATCATCCGGCGATCCGCCGAACTTGACCGGCGCCTGGTTCACGTCCAGTTTTTTACGTAGCTGGTTCACTGAAAGGCTGGTGGAGAAATTAACCACCGGCGCGCCCGCGCTGCCTCTTTTGGTGAATATCTGTACTACACCGGCATTGGCGCGGGAACCGTAAATAGCTGCAGCAGCAGCGCCATTCAGCACTTCTATGCGTTCAATATCTGCCGGGTTGATATCGGAAATACGGCTTTGCCCTACACTACCTACAAAGTTGTTTCCTGAGCCACCTGCCGGATCTGCCGTTCCGCCAACACCATAGCTTGGATCGGCATTGGTTACGCGTGTGGTAGAGTTATCGATGATAACGCCATCAATGATATACAAAGGTTCTGTAGAACCTGATATAGTACTGATACCACGAAGTTTTACGGAGATACCACCGGCAGGGTCTCCTGAGTTCTGAGAGATCTGTGCACCGGCAGTTTTACCCTGCAGGGCTGCCAGCACGTTGCCGGAACCGCTCTTGCTGAGTTCATCGGCTTTCACGGTGCTGATATAATTACCCAACTGCCGGCGGGTAGTACCTTCAGAAGTACCGGTTACCACAATCTCATCCAGCTTGGATACTTCTGCAGTTAGCTGGATGTTCTGTGTATAACCGGCCGTACCGGCGCTTACTACCAGCACTCTTTCACCGGGTGCAAAACCGATTCCTGTATAGGCCAGCGTGTAGTTACCCGGCGGCAGGTTGCCACTGATGGTGTAACGCCCTTCACCATCCGTTTGGGCGCCCAGTTTCGTATTCCTTACCACCACCGTGATCCCGGGAATAGGCGATTGCTGGTTATCCGTAACCTGGCCGGAAATTTTCACCTGCGCATAGGCAGTAACAGCCAGTACGTTCATGAACAGAAACAGCAAAAAGGACCGGCCTTTAGCTATTTTCAATAGAAACAAGCTCATAGAAAAAATTTAGCGGGTTTAAGTTTGGTCGATTACAGTCGCGTGTAGTATTCAATAACTACCCTTCTTAATTTTGGTTGTCTTTGCTTTTGTTTGATCCTTGTATTTATATGTTTTTCAATACATTAAGTTCGCTAAAAATCGGCAGGTCACCAAAAGGACCTGATGTTACTGCAGCACCTGGTTCAACGAACTGAAATGATATCCCCGTTGTTTCAGCGTGGAGATCAGTGCATCCAGGCGTTTGTAAAACTTATCTTTCCTGCGTGGATCCGTGCCGATGTGTGTAAGCAGCAGGAAACCATTCAAACCAGCCGGGCGGGCGGATTCAAATTGCAGAACGGACTGGTAAATTTCAGCAGATGTACGGTATTGTTTGCCCAGCTCCGGGTAAGTGTAATCGGCATTGGACCGCGTTCCCGGCGTAAAGTTGATCAGTCGCAAACCTGCATTGGCTGTCCAGGCAGCAATAGTATCGTTGTACCATTCATATGCAGGCAAAAACCAGGGCGCTTCTTCTTTTGAAATGCCCGCTGCGGCCATTTTCGTATAGTTAGCCTGCAGGTCATCGGTAAATTGTTTTTCTGTGACCAGCAAACTGTCCCTGTGCTGCCAGTCGCAATACAAAAGATGCTGATCACCGTGCGCACCTAAATAGTGCCCATCCGCTTTCAGTTGCCTGATGAGCGCCTGGTTGGCTGGTTGCTGATAAAATTTCCCGGTAAAAAAGAATGCCGCCTTTACATGCTGTTGACGCAATGTATGCCGGATCACTTGTGCACCATCCGCAAATTCATCTCCCGTAAAAACAAGTACCAGTTGCTTTTTACTGCTATCGCCCCGGATCAGGCCTCCATGATCATATTGACGTTTTCCGGCCCCTTCCTGCGCTTTGGCAGCCATCAGGTATACCAGGGAGGCCGTGCCATCCATGGTGGGTTCATTGGTGCTGTAATCGCCAACGTCATCATGATATACGGCAAGATCACTCTGAAAAGCGGCATATTCATCGGGCGCCGACAAGCGGATACCGATAAGGTTTTTGTAGATGTTGGTGTATACAGGGCCATCTACCAGTCCGCCATCTACAGGATAGTGACCGATAGCGGAAAAAGCGGCATGCGGATCTGAAGGAAAATCCCCGTTTGCCGGCAACCCGTACACCATGCTGGTACCCCAGGGATTACAGCCAAAAAGCCAGTCGATATTCGCCTGCTCCAATGCCTCAAAAGTTTTTTTATTACTCAGTTGCCGGTACCAGTAACATTGGATGGCAAATGCGGTGGTAAGATTATTACTGCACCAGATAAAAGGGATGCCGCGGTAAAACGCATTTTGTTTTGCTTTATTCCATACCCTTTGAATACCGGTTTCGTAATACTCCGTGAGCAGCGCCTTTTTTGCGGCGTCCTCCTGTGCCAATGCATAATGCCCGAGGTTAATGAACGGGTACCACTGGTAGTGATTGGCAGTATCGGCGCCCAGCCATGGCGTCACTTTTTCTTCAGAGGCATAACGGGTAGCTGCCTGGCGGTATGCCGTTTCTTTGGTGATGCCGTACAACTGTGCAGCCGCCAGTTCCATGTCATCTGTCCAGTTATCTTCTGCATAAATGTAAGGCGACAATACCGATGCGGTCTGACATACACCGGGTTGTTGCTGTCCCATTTGCCAGGCCGATATTGCGCGTGTTTTCAACAACGCTGCGTAACCGGGTGAAGTGGTTTTAAGCAAATCATATCCCAATGCAAATGCGCTGGAAAACTTCCCTGCTGTAGAGGCCACACCTGTACTCTTGTTTTTGTATTTACCCAATCCCTGCGGTGTACCGGTACAAAAATATACGGGGCGTTCAAACCCTTTACCATAAAAATTATCTTCCCCCGGCAGGCGGAGGCCCTTATGGTCGCGGTCATCGGCCACCTGGTTAAACATCACATTATCTGAAGGATGCATTTTCAGCAACCAGTCGAGGCCCCATTTCGCCTCATCCATCACATCGCTGATATGATTGCTGCCGGGCAGGCCATTGGCTGCGTACCTATCTTCAAAAACTCCGGGGAAATCACGGTAAGCTGCCAGCAAATGAAAAGTAGCGTTAGCAGAAGTGGTTACATACTGAAGATAATCGGTAGCGTCGTGCCAGCCACCTGCCACATCAATATGTGTACTGTCGGGCATAGGGCCGTACATGGTATAGCCGTCGTGCGTGTGGCAGGAATCCCTGAGTATTGGATTGAACCCGCTTCTCTGCTGCCGCATATAACGCAGTAAAAAGTCCGGCGTAGAGGCATATACGTTATCGCCTATACGAAAAACAGGAGAAGTGGCACTGCCTGTTTTCAGGTAATATTTTCCGGGAGATGAATACGCGGAAAAATCCAGGCGGCAGGTTTGATCGAACGGGCCGTAGGCGCCGAAAGGCTTTCCTGTGCTACCGGTAAAAACAACCTTCCCTGTGCCGGCTGCCACCAGCTGAAAGGTGTGTGGCTGCGCCATTCCTTTGCCACCCCATACAGCTACTTTAACGCCACCGGGAAGATAGCCGAGCTGGTTGATGCGGATCCATGCGGCAGGCGTTTGTGCATGGCCGTTAGTAGCTATGAACAATAAAAATAACAGGTATGCAGCAAACAGCCGGGCGTTTTTCATTATTCAATGCGGGTTGAGGATATTCAATAAAAATACCTTTTTTAACGCACCCGGGAAAGAAAAGTTATTCTGCCCGAAGACTTTTCACCGGGTTGGCCAGCGCGGCTTTTGCCGCCTGGTAACTAACTGTGAGCAAAGCTATCAGTAAAGCTCCCAGCATAGTGAATGCAAATATTTCCCATACAATGGTAGTATGATACTCGAATTTCAGCAACCATTTATTTAACGCATACCATGCCACAGGAATGGCAAGGCAACAGGATATACTTACCAGCACTACAAAATCTTTCGACAACATTTTCCACAACTGGAATACGGTAGCGCCTAATATTTTGCGGATGCCTATTTCTTTGGTACGCTGCTCGGCAAGATAAGAAGCCAGGCCAAACAGGCCCAGGCAACTGATAAGGATAGCCAGCAGGGCAAAGAAGGTAGACAGCTGTCCAATGCGTTCTTCCTCACTGAACTTCTTCGCGTATTCTTCATCGGCAAATTTGTATTCAAACGGTGCTGCAGGATTATATTTCTGCATGATGTTCTGTATAGCAGCCATTGCTTTGCCGGTGCTCACTTCCGGGTTGATACGGACGTTCACAAAATTGCCGGGTTCCTTTAACAGGTAATAAAGGGCAGGTTGAACTTTTTCATAAGGAGAAGCCATGATCATATTACGCACTACACCAAGTACATGATACTCCAGGCTGTCTTTACGGATGATTTCTCCTACAGGATCATCAAATCCCATATATTTTGCAGCGGCTTCATTCAGGATCAGCCCCATGGAATCTGTGGCAAATTGTTCTGAAAAATCACGGCCTGCTATGAATTGCCAGTCCACCGTTTTACCATAGCCCATTCTGCCGCCAATCACATTAAAACCACCCATCTGGTCGGGCCGCTGCCCTCTCCATTTATAATCGCCGGCACTTGCCCATATGTCGGTGAGCGGCCCCTGCGACTCTGCCACTGCGCTAACCATACCGGAGGCTATCAGTTCCGTCTTGATCACGTTATAATTCCTGTAAATTTCCGGGGTGGTCATCTGTATGGAAAGCAGTCCGTTACGGGTATATCCTACGGGGCGGTTCTTCGCATACTGGATCTGCCGGTAAATGACAATGGTACCGATGATCAGAATAATAGACACCGTAAACTGTACCACAATAAGGGCTTTACGTGGCAGGGCTGAAAAGCGGCCGGCCCTGAAAGTGCCTTTTAATACTTTTAACGGCTGAAAGGACGACAGGTAAAGCGCGGGATAACTGCCGGCCAGCAAACCTGTAAGCAGGCTGAATCCGATACCGGCGCACCAGAACACCGGGCTTCCCCATAAAATACCAATATGCTTATTGGCTACCAGGTTAAACCATGGCAGCACTATTAATACGATCAATATAGATAATACAAAAGAAAAGAATGCCACCATTACAGATTCACTCAGGAACTGCCAGATCAGCTGCCGGCGCATGGAACCAATAGCTTTACGGATGCCCACTTCCTTTGCCCGCTTCTCCGACCGGGCGGTACTGAGGTTCATAAAGTTGATGCAGGCCAGTATCAATACAAACAGCCCGATGATGCCAAACAGTTTTACGTAACGTATTTGTCCGCCGGTATTGACGCCATTTTCAAAAGAAGAATACAAATGCCATTTGCTCATGGGGTGAAGGAATAGTTCTTGTTTCACACCCGGGTCCAGGGTAATATGTGGCGCCTGTGCATTGCTTATTTTTGCAGACACTTTGTCCATATCGGCATTATCGGCTATTTGTACAAATAGTTTTACGGCGTTGAAATCCCACTTGTCTTTCATATCGCCGATCCAGGTCCAGTTGTTAATAAGCAATTCCCATGGTGCAATATAATCGGTACCGCTGATGGAGGTATTTTCGGGGAGGTCTTCATATACGCCGGTTACCTTTAGTACCAGGTTGCGGTTATTATCTATTTTCACGAGCTGCCCCATCGGGTCTTTATCGCCAAATAAGGCAGCGGCCAGCCGGGCAGACAGTAATATAGACGCTGGTTCCTTCAACCCGTTACGCGTGCCTTTCAGCATTTTCAGGGAATACATTTCAGGGCCTCCCTGTTCTGCAAAAACACCACTGCGGGTAAATTTCCTATCACCCGATGCAATGGTATGTATACCATCTATCGCCATTACCACCTGCTTAAAATCATCGGGGTAGGAGCTACGCAAATGGGCTGCCAGGGGAATGGGCAGTGAATTAAAAGCCCCGCCTTCGTCTCCCTTTGTCATCCGTTGCCACACTGCCGCAATACGGTCGTAATTGGCGTGGTATTTATCGTACGACAATTCATTCCATATCCATAGCCCTATGAGCATGGTCACCGCCATACCGGCAGATAAACCAAAGATGTTGATAAAGGAGGTACCCCTGTTTTTCAGCAGGTTTCTAAAAGCGATTTTCAGATAATTCCTGATCATGGCAAGGCGGATTTGTTGGACACTCTAAAGACACAAGAAAACCGCCATAGTTGCATGCCCTTATCCACAAAGGATTCCAGGGAACGCACATGGCTTTTTTTTGTCCGGAAATGGACAATAACCGGCCGGAAACGAACAATCAGGAAGGTTGTTGAAGAATTACGCAAACATCTTCGGCATCTCTCAGCGCAAATTCAAGCGCCCCCCAGGGTTGCAGCTTTATTTCGGATAAATTGGGATGCAACAGCTCAGGATGGCTTCCTTTCACCAGTGCATACGCCGCTGCTATATCATCTGTTTCCAGTCTTATCTGGGGCCTGTCTTTGATCGCCCATTCATGACTTTCCACCAGGTGGATCACCAGCGTATCCCGTTTGATAATACAAAAAGGCTGTTCTGCATTATCATCCCGGTAAGCCATCGAAAAACCCAACGTATCCACAAATAGTTGCAAGCCCACATTCATATCCGAATAAAAGATATTCGGGATCAGTTTGGTTAATTGCATATGATCAAATTTTACAGGAAAGTAAATAATAATTCGTCAATTCAGTAGCTTTGAAAACATGAAAGATTACAAAAAACATTTTATACTCGCGGCGCCGCCGGAGGAAGTGTATGCGGCACTCACCAATCCCGCTACCATCCAGTTATGGACAGGCGAGGTAGCGGAAATGTCGACCGAACCGGGTTCTGAATTTTCTTTATGGGAAGGCAGTATTGTGGGTAAGAACCTGGAATTTGAGCCCGACAAAAAGATTGTGCAGCAATGGTATTTTATGGAAGATGAAGAAGAGGAAGAAGAAACCCCTTCGATAGTAACCATCAAACTCCATTCATCTCCCAAAGGAACAGATGTGGAATTGAAACACGTTAATATCCCCGATGAAGCTTATGAAGATATTATTGCCGGCTGGAATGAACAGTATTTCGGCTCGCTGATAGATTTTTATAAAGATTAAAGTATAGAGGCCGCTCAGCATGCAGGCGCA
>NZ_DATMTE010000500.1:0-4577 GCF_035564935.1 Chitinophaga sp.
GCCGAGCAATAACACCAGGAGGCAGCCAATGGCATTGAGCCACAGGAAAGATACTGTGCCCGTCCAGTAAATTACCAGAACAGCCACTTCCGCGATGATGGCCGCCCAGAAAGTAGCAGCGCCTCCTACCCGCTTCAGGTAAAAAGCGACCAGGAAAATGCCAAGTATCACCCCATAAAACCAGGAGCCCAGTATATTCACCACTTCTATCAAACTGCCAAGACTACCGGCAAACTGCGCCACCACAATACAGAACACACCCCAGATCAACGTCCATAGTTTTGATATTCTGAGATAGTGTTCTTCCGTAGCATGCGCATTATATAACCGCTTGTACACATCAATAACGGTGGTAGACGCCAGCGAATTTAATGCGGCCGCAATACTGCCCCAGGCCGCCAGGAAAATGATGGCGATCAGCAACCCTACCAATCCTTTCGGTAAACTGTTCACCACGAAATGAAGGAATATGTAATTGGTGTCATTGGTGTCTGCTGTTGGATCCGCATCTTTTATGAGCGACAATGCTGCTGTTCTTACTTCCTGCGACTGATCATCAGTTTGCTGCAATGCTTTTTTGGCGGAAGCAATGCGGGCGCTGTTATCCGTTTCCAGCGCTGCCGCCAGGTCCTTTACCTGCTGCTGTTTTAACGAGCCCAGTGCATTGTACCGGTCTTCCAATTTCAGTAAAGCCGGCCCCTGTTCTGTTTTATGGATCCTTGCCAGTTGCGCTTCATTAAAGAAAATGGGCGCACGGAAATACAGGTAAAACACAAATACCAGCGCGCCTATGAGCATGATCAGGAATTGCATAGGCACTTTCACCAGGCCATTCATCAGCAGCCCCATACGGCTCTCCTTCACCGACTTGGCGGTAAGGTAGCGGCCCACCTGCGACTGGTCCGTACCAAAGTACGATAATGCCAGGAAGAAGCCCCCTATCACACCACTCCATATATTGTATTTATCTTTCCAGTCGAATTTTGTAACAATCACATTCAGCTTATCCATTTTGCCGGATACCTGCAATGCCTGCTTCAGCCCTATATCCGCAGGCAACAGGTGCACTACCATCCATCCTGCCAGGAACATACCGCCGAAAATAATGGTGAGCTGAAACGTTTGTGTATACGCCACCGCACGGGTACCACCCGCCACCGTGTAAATGATCAGCAGCCCGCCCATGATCATGTTTGTCCAGTACAGGTTCCAGCCAAGTAAGGAAGATAATATGATAGAAGGTGCACAGATACTGATGCCGGTAGATAATCCCCTTTGGATCAGGAACAGTGATGACGCAAGGGTACGCGTTTTCAGATCGAAACGCTGTTCCAGAAATTCATAGGCCGTATATACTTTCAGCTTATGAAAGATGGGAACAAACGTAATACAAAGCACTACCATCGCCAGGGGCAAGCCGAAGTAATATTGCACAAAGCGCATCCCGTCTGTATAGGCCTGGCCGGGCGCTGATATAAAGGTAACAGCACTTGCCTGGGTACCGATGATAGACAGCAGGATGATATACCAGGGCATAGACTGGTTATCCAGGAAATAACTTTCCATGTTTCGCTGGCCACGACTTTTCCAGACGCCATAGCATATGATTATAGTGAGGGTACCAACCAGTACCATCCAATCTAAAGGGCTCATGAAAATGTTTTGGTGAATAAGTAGAAGAGCATGATCAGTAACAGCAGCCAGGCTATTACCAAAGCATACCACCATCCCCATGATGGAAACAACGGTGGTTTTTCTTCCTGCAGGTTATCTGCCATAGTCTAATCGTTTGAATTACTTTTAGTCCACATACTGCTGGTAAGCAGTCCCAGTGCAATACCAATGATCAATCCCACCTGCACGCGCTTGATAGTAAATCCGATCAGCAAGCCGAGGATAATACAGAAGCCGGCAGCGATCTTCAGCCTGGGACGGTTTTCTTGATTTTTCTTACTCATTATCTTACAGCCACTATTTTACAGAAATCAGGTTTACAAATAAACGGTATGCCCCCGGCACACCGGCAGGCAGCTGCCTGAAAAAGGATAAGCCGGTGTACACATAGCATCCTTTGCCATAATGCGCTACCAGCGTGGATCCGCTGAGCGGCGATTCGCCTTTGTCGTGCATGCTGAAAGGCTTGTCGTACGCCTTATCGGCATTAGCCGTATAATACAGCCCGCGCTCCTGCACCCAGCCGTTAAAATCCGCCTCGCTAATTTCGTTGGGATAATGCAGTACCGGGTCTTTCGGATCGTTGAAAGTAACGGGTGCATTTTCATCCGTTACACGGTCGCGCGACAGGCTGAACGGATAGGGTCCAAGGTCTGTTGTTACCAGCGGACCATTCACATTATACTGGATCACCAGCTTGCCGCCGTTGTTCACATATTCCATCAGTTTGGGCTGCCAGTATTTCATACGTGCGTTTACGTTATAGGCCCGCACCCCTGTGATGATCGCATCATACTGTTGCAGGTTGCCGCTCATGATCTCCTTCTCTCCCAGTTCTGTTACATCGTATCCTACCTGGCGCAGCGATGCCGCCACCATATCACCGGCTCCGGGGATATATCCAAGCCGGTTACCATTATGTTTCAGGTTCACGGACACCAGCCTTGCCTGTGCCGGCGGGAACAATGTGATCAGCGGGATATGATCGTACCGGATCTGCTGCAGGCTTTGCGTATATTCCTTACCGTTACAGGTCATTACTACGGTAAAAGTATCCGCATGATTTTCCGCTACGCCTTTTACCGGTTTGATATCAAAGCGCAGTTCCACTTCATCTCCTTTTTGTTTCAGGCTGAACGGCTGGCTGTTGCCATCGCTGAACCCGGCGGGTAACTGCAGGCGCACGGTGCCCTGGGTATTATCTGCCATGGCGCGGAGCTTCACCGGTATGGATTGTGCTTTGCTATCGGTGAAAATATATACCTGGTTGCTGAGGTCTGCCACTACCGGCGGAGCTATTACCAGTGGCTGGTACAGCTCTCCCTTAACAGGGTCAGTATATTTATATTGCAGCGGGCGCGCAATAGTAAAGGACTGACCGCCGATGGTAAGATGGATCTGCGCCTGCAATACAGGAATATTTTCCGGGTTGCCCACCAGCAACGGATCGTTGATAATGTAAGTGCCTACCGGGTGAGGCTCCGCCAGCCAATAAGGCTGCGATTCCGGGGTATTAACTGGCACCTGCAGCGTTTTGGAAATGCTGGTGAATTTGTTGAAGGCCAGTGCTTGCTGCTCTCCGGCATTGGTATTGCCGGGCAGCTCTATTTTATCGAGTGTAATTTTTACCGGGCCCCTGTTGATCAATTGTACGGTAGCTTCCATATTGGCGCCTGGCACTACAGTGGGCGATGTGCTGTAGGCTTCTGCCCACAGGCCGGCGCAGGCATAGATCAGTTGTTCGGTTTCTTTCAGCTTCAGGTTACGCCAGTAGCCATCGGGCAAAGCCTGGATGGCGCCGCGTATTTCCAGCAGGGCTGGTACAGAAGCTGCGGGATCTTCCATGTTATATGCCGCTAGCGCAGCGTCTACGAGCGCGCCTATTTTATTGCCACCGGGTACTCTTGTCCAGCTGGTATTGATATCATCCAGCAAACTCCTTTTAGGCGTGTTGCCTTTGATGGTAAGAAAGTATTCCTGCGAGCTGCCACGGGAAGCGGCTACGCCAAATCCCTGGCTTTTGTGCTGGGAGCGGCTTTCAGCGGCTATTTCTCCAAAGCCCTTTCCAAGCAGCGGGTTGAAAGCGCCTACATCTATCTTAAACTGATCGTCGGACGTGGTGTTGATACTGCCAAAACTGAAGGTGTTCCAGAGGATGCGTTTTGCCTGCCATGGTTTCACCAGTTTAAGCTGCTCAGGGAAACGCTTGGGGTCAGCGGCGGCGCTGTACGCTTCTTCCGCCAGCATGGCCGATGCGGTGTGATGCCCGTGTCCGGCGCGGCTATCTGCCGGGAAGCGGCAAATGATCACATCCGGCTGGAATTTACGGATCATATATACTACATCTCCCAAAATCTGCTCCCTGTTCCAGATAGTAAATGTTTCCTGCGGGTTTTTAGAAAATCCGAAATCCTGGGCACGGGTAAAAAACTGTTCCGCTCCATCAATCCGGCGGGCAGCCAGCAGCTCCTGTGTACGGATCAGCCCCAGCAATTCCGACTGCTCGTTCCCTACCAGGTTTTGTCCGCCATCGCCGCGGGTGAGCGACAGGTAACCCGTGCGATACAGCTTTTCCTTTGCCAGGTAGCCAAGCAAACGGGTGTTTTCATCATCAGGATGGGCGGCAATGTATAATACACTTCCAAGCGTATCCAGCTTCTTCAGTTGCAGTTTTATATCAGCGGCATTCCATACAGGTGAAGGTTGTGCCAATGCGGGTAAACGCAATACTGCCAGTAAAATTATAACCAGTGCGGTAGATCGTCTTATAAACATTTGATGATTCGTGAATTTACAGATTCACGAAAGTAATAATTAATTGGTGGCAGGAAAGATAAATATGATGAACGTACAACGGGGTACGTATATGAACACCATTTGTATCAAAAACGAACAATTTAAAT
>NZ_DATMTE010000501.1:0-1507 GCF_035564935.1 Chitinophaga sp.
CCCGTAATGGACTGGTGCTGGGACGAAATTGCCTATATCCAGATCGGCGACAACCCAGGCCGAAAGGAACCTGGCACCGGTGAAATCAATTATAAAAACATCTTTAAACATCTCCATAACAAAGGATACAAAGGTGTACTGGGCATGGAACACGGGATAGCCGGTAAAGGGAAAGAAGGCGAAGCCGCTCTGATAAAGGCTTACAGGGAGGCAGACAGTTTCCTGTAAATAATTTATAAATGGCTGTTGGCAGCGGGCCAGATGCTGGTTGCCAACAGCTTAACTTTGCCATTCACTGTTTTTTTTGTTAACTTAACCAGTAAAACAATGTACAATGGGTTTCCTGATTCGTATACTGGTTAGTGCCTTAGCTGCTATGGCAACCGCTTACCTGCTGAAGCCGGCAGTAAAAGTGGATAGCTTTGTTACCGCGCTGATACTTGCATTGGTATTAGCACTCCTGAACGCCCTGGTTAAACCTGTACTCCTTTTTCTCACGTTCCCGGTAACCGTTGTTACCCTCGGGCTTTTTCTCTTTGTTATCAATGCCCTGATCATCCTGCTGGCGGCCAAACTGGTGCCTGGTTTTAAAGTAGACGGCTTTTGGTGGGCGCTGCTTTTCAGTATTGTTATGACCATCATCAATAGTGTGATGATCAGTCTTGCCGGCGGTAACAACGATTAGCCCTTACCTTTACTGCCTGTTAAAAAGCCAATCCATGTATTTTGACCGGTCAGACCTAAGCGATGCGCAATTACAATCTTTCTATAAAGCACTGGTATATCCACGGCTTATAGAAGAGAAAATGCTGCTGTTACTCCGGCAGGGCAAAATAAGCAAATGGTTTTCAGGTATAGGCCAGGAGGCTATTGCGGTAGGCGCCACGCTGGCGCTGGATGCAGACGAATGGATCCTGCCGCTTCACCGTAACCTCGGTGTATTCACCACCCGCGGGATGCCGCTCGATAAACTGCTGCAACAATGGCAGGGCAGCGAAAGTGGCTACAGTAAAGGTCGTGAACGCTCGTTTCATTTTGGCAGCAGGCCGCATCATATTTGCGGTATGATCTCCCACCTGGGGCCACAGCTCTCTATTGCCGATGGCATTGCCCTGGCGCATCAGCTGAAAAAAGAAGAAAAGATATCCCTTGCCTTTACCGGTGAAGGCGGAACCAGTGAGGGAGAATTTCATGAAGCCCTTAATGTGGCCGCAGTATGGGGCTTGCCGGTAATTTTCCTGGTAGAAAATAACGGTTACGGGTTAAGTACTCCCGTCAGCGAACAATATCACTGCGCTAACCTGGTAGATAAAGCCATTGGCTATGGCATGGAAGGCGTACAGATAGACGGTAATAATCTCCTGGAAGTATATCAAACCATACGTACCGCCCGGGCCTATGCCATCAAAGAACAAAAACCCGTACTGATAGAAGCCATGACCTTCCGTATGCGCGGGCATGAGGAGGCCAGCGGCGTAAAATACGTGCCCCCTGCCCTCTTTGTGGA
>NZ_DATMTE010000502.1:0-2298 GCF_035564935.1 Chitinophaga sp.
CCGATGGAGATACAGCGGAAGTATCCCATTTTTTATGGAGAGAAGTTATATATGTAGAAGCAGAAGGCATTGTGGACCGAAGGGGGCTGCGCTCACAAAGAAGCCAAAAAACTGGCTTTCGTTGAAGATACAAAACTCACAAACCTAACTACACTCATAGAAAAATCTATTTCCTGATAGAAAAATTAATCTAATCACACATGCGCACCATCCTGCTTCTCACCGTCTCTAATACCTTCATGACCTTCGCCTGGTACGGCCACCTCAAACACCAGGATGTAGCCCTCTGGAAAGTGATCCTCATCAGCTGGGGCATCGCCTTTTTCGAATACTGCTTTATGGTACCCGCCAACCGCTACGGCGCCCAGGAAGGATTCAGCGGCTTCCAGCTCAAAACCATCCAGGAAGTAATCACCCTCACCGTTTTCAGCATCTTTGCCGTCACCTTTCTCAAAGAACCCCTCCGCTGGAACTATCTTGTGTCCTTTTTGTTCCTTATCGGAGCCGTGTATTTTATGTTTAAAAAGTAATGCAATAATAAAGCAGTGAAGAGTATATACTTTATAATCAATTCATATTATATAATAATATATGTAAACTGAGATCAGATTAGAAAAAATCTGTATTATCTTTAGGGATCAATTTTTCAACCAAAAAACAAATTATTGAGGGAAGAAGCGAACATACAGCTGCTGGTGGAAAGGGTAGCATCCCTGGGAGATGAACAGGCTTACAAGGCACTGTTCCGGATATTTTACAAGCCATTAAGCCAGTTTGCCTTTTCCATCGTAAAATCCTGGGAGTCTGCCGAAGAAATCGCCTCGGATGTATTCCTGAACGTATGGAGACAGCGGGAACGCCTGCTCCAGGTCGACAACCTCCGGGTGTACCTTTATGTATCCACCAAAAACATTGCCCTCAATTATCTTAATAAAGCCGCCCGTACCCAGCATTTCAGTTTGGATGAAGTAACAGTAGATATCAGCGTTAGCTACGCCACACCGGAACAGATCTTCATTTCCGGCGAAATGGTAAAAAGAATAGAAGCGGCGGTAAATGCGCTCCCACCCAAAAGAAAAATGATCTTTAAGCTCATCCGGGAAGACGGTTTGAAGTATAAGGAAGTAGCCCAGATCCTCGACATTTCTGTGAATACCATCGATGTGCATATGGCCCAGGCCCTCAAAAAAATCAGCGAAGTGATCAATCTCTCTTTTATTAAAACAAAATAATTTGAATTTTTTTTCAGACGGAGTAGTAGATTTTCAAAATTTACTTGTCCTTCTGTATAATCATGCTTTTGTATCATACACATGGAACAGGAAAGAATATGGCTTTTGATGGGAAGAAAGGTATCGGGCGAGGCCACGATGGAGGAATTGCGTGAACTGGAAGCATCATTGCAGAAAGATCCGGACCTGAGATATAAATTATCCGTATTGAGCAACTGGCCCCAGCCGGCTGCCGGTAAGGAATGGGAAACCAAAACGGAACTGGCCCTGGAAAAACACCTGGCACGGATGGAAGAGGAGTTTCCACAGGAAGAATTACCTGTTAAAATGGTCAGGAGGAGCTTCCGTAAATTGGTAACCGTTCTTTCGGTATTGGTGGTAGTGCTCGGAGGTTATTGTGTCTATCTCTTATTAAACAAATACCCGCAAAAGGCCGGTAAAGCAGCTATGGCGGCTATTTATACCCGCGATGGCTCCCGCTCAAGGGCGCAACTGCCCGATGGAACGGAAGTATGGCTCAATGGCGGCAGCCGTTTAACCTATGATCCTGATATGAACAACCTGGACAGCCGGGATGTTACCCTGGAAGGAGAAGCATTTTTTGATGTGGCGAAAAATGCAGCCAAACCTTTTTCTATTCATACTTCCAGGATGGACATCAAAGTACTGGGTACCTCTTTTAATGTAAAAGCATATAAAGGAGATAATACCACGGAAGCTACGCTCATCACAGGCGCAGTGGAAGTAACACTGAACGACGGCGTAGAAAGGAACGTGAAACTGGCGCCTAATCAAAAGATCATTTTAGAACACGGACCAGAAAATAAATTGATCCAACCCAACCTGGTAGCAGGTTACAAGGTAGAAAACATCCGCAGTAACACACAAGACAGCATGGTAGCGGAAACCGCCTGGCATGATAACTACCTGGTATTCGACAACGATAACTTCGAAGATATTGCGCTGAAAATGGAACGTTGGTATGGTATCAAAATCCATCTCAACGGGAATAAATTAAAAACCTACCATTTCACCGCCACTTTTAAAAATGAATCGTTTTCAGAAG
>NZ_DATMTE010000503.1:0-2764 GCF_035564935.1 Chitinophaga sp.
ATCCGCTATAGATACAGGGTCCTGCGGATCTACATAGAGGGCGGCATCCCCGGCTGTTTCTGCAAAGCAGGATCCCCGGGAGGTGATGACCGGTGTGCGGCTCCACAAAGCCTCCAGGATGGGAATGCCGAATCCTTCAAAAAAAGAAGGATAAATGAGCGCCAGCGCGCCCTGGTACAGGAGTGGCAATTCACTGTTTTTAATACGTACCTGTTCGTTGAGAAAAACCACCTGCTGTGTGAGTCCGTTTTCTTCCAGGTATGTCTTTACTTTCTTTTTATAGGCACTGCCATTGCCCAGCACTACCAAAGGTACATCCAGTGTGCCTTTTAGTGTATTCATGGCCGTTACAATGCCCAACAGGTTCTTCCGTTCGATCAGCGAACCTACGTACAGGAAATATTGTGAAGGCAAGCGGTATTTCGCGCCCATTTCAGCAATATCATCATCGGGATACGTAACAGCAAAAGCGGGATCGCAGCTTTGGTATACCACGTCGATCTTATGGGCCGGCGTTTGGTAGTAAGTGACCAGGTCCTGCTTTGTTTGTTCGCTGATAGCCACTACCCTGTCGGCCTCCCGGCAGGCATAGCGGGCTTTGCGCCGGTATGTGATTACATCGATGGGATTATATTGTTCCGGGTATCTTTCAAAAATAAGATCGTGCATGGTAACTACCGACCTGATGCCGCTTTTGTGGATACCAAAGGGCAGTTCATGACTAAGGCCGTGATAAATGCCGATGTTATAACGCAACAGGTCTTTTACCACAAAACGGCTGCGCCAGGCGGACTTAAACCAGCGATACAGCGGTTGTTGCGGCACTACTACTTTCACATCCGGCAGGGCGGCGAGATCGTACATACCGGTTTGCTTAGGTGCGAACAGGTAATATTCATCTTCCGGAAAATCCTTTGCCAGAGATGATATCAGGGTACGGCTATAATTCCCGAGACCTGTGTCGTTCTGGAACGCGCGTTTGGCATCGAATCCTATTTTCATAAAGTAGTTTCTTCCACAAAAGGCAAAATTAAGGATTACAGACGGCGAATCGGGTATATCTGACAAGATTTCCGGAAATACCTCCCGCTAATTCGTAATTTCATTTTCTACTTATTATGTTTGCAAAAAATAAAAAAAATGGAATTACAACAACAAATACTGGCTGCCTGGGCTGATCGCAGCCTGTTACAGGAAACACAGTACACAGATGCGGTTAAGGCGGTAATAGAAGCGGTAGATAAAGGACATCTGAGAGTTGCGGCTCCTACAGAGAACGGCTGGCAGGTGAACGAGTGGGTGAAGCAGGCAATTTTAATGTACTTCTCCATTCAGCCAATGGAAACAATGGAGTTACCTCCGTTTGAGTTCTATGATAAAATGAGATTGAAATCGAACTATAAAGACCTTGGCGTAAGAGTAGTTCCCCACGCGATAGCCCGTTATGGCGCCTACATTGCGAAAGGCTGCATCCTGATGCCATCTTATGTTAACATCGGCGCTTTTGTAGATGAAGGCACCATGGTAGATACCTGGGCCACTGTAGGCTCCTGCGCGCAGATCGGTAAAAACGTGCACCTGAGTGGCGGCGTTGGTATTGGCGGTGTACTGGAACCCTTACAGGCCAGCCCGGTGATCATTGAAGACGGCTGCTTTGTGGGTTCCCGTTGTATAGTAGTGGAAGGCGTTATCGTGGAAAAAGAAGCGGTACTGGGCGCTAACGTGGTACTGACCCAATCGACCAAGATCATTGATGTGAGCGGCAGCGAGCCTGTTGAATACAAGGGCCGTGTACCTGCGCGCAGCGTGGTAATTCCTGGTACCTATACCAAGAAATTCCCAGCCGGCGAATACCAGGTGTCCTGTGCACTGATCATTGGTCAGCGTAAAGCCTCCACAGACCTGAAGACCAGCCTGAACGACACGTTGCGTGAGTTCAATGTAGCTGTATAAATTTAGTAGTAACGGCGCCTGTAACGGGCGTCGTTTTTTTATGCGCTGAAAAAAAATTTGGTTAGTTTAAAAAAGTGTTTACTTTTGCAATCCCTTTACGGGGACATGCGATGCCCAGATGGCGAAATTGGTAGACGCACTGTGTTCAGGTCGCAGCGTTCGCAAGGATGTGCTGGTTCGAATCCAGTTCTGGGCACTAAGATGGACAAATTGAAAATTCCTTCGGTTTGTCCATTTTTATTTTCGTAAAAAACTGCGTCCATGCTGTATATCAGCTTCACAGCTTCGTTTCATCGAGTGGTTCGATAATTGATTCCGCCCAAAAATAGAAAGTAGGAGTAAGCATTAAGCCGTCATGACTGCCCATAACCTTATTAAGTGAATGTTCGATGGATAAGTAAAATTGGGAGTTTATCCGACATTTCATAAGGTCTGTCTTTCTATTAACCCTATCCTAAGACTCTCCTCATAAGCTTCTTTAAAGAAGCGGCTAAGATCTCCCCAGCTACTTGTTAAAGATGCCTGATGTTCCGCAATTAGGAGATTAAAATCACTATCAACGAGATATCTCTTATAAAAACAAAAACCAACTAAATGCGGCGTGGTCTGTACGAATTCGTTTCCAAGTACTTTTTGAGCCAACACTCTGGCCTTTTTGTCATCAGTCAAAAAAGCCTGTCGTGTTTTTTTTGCAAATACGATAGATGATAATTCACCTTTACCGAGATTTTTCCTATTCTGAAGTATCTCGATTTCTTGAAGGTCGTCAATCGTAATATCACAATTCGTAAATCTTTGGGTCGCAATCTCT
>NZ_DATMTE010000504.1:0-4062 GCF_035564935.1 Chitinophaga sp.
TTGCCATGCTGGGATTTATTGCCGGCCAAACCAATGCGGGCAGTCAGTGGCCGCTCCTGGTCCCTGTAATGGAGTCGACCCGGTTTGCCATGGCGCCGGCGCTTTATTTTGCCATTATGCACTATACCAGTGTCCGCTACCATTTCCGGAAAAATGACCTGATCCATTTTATCCCGGCATTACTTTTTCTTCCCATACTTTTTGGGGCAAGCCGGTACCTGCCTCCGTGGATGGGCATCGTGGTGGGGTTAGGTATAAAATTGCAGATCATCCTGTACTGGGTTTCCGGCTACCTGCGGCTCCGGAAACATCGGCAGCACATCGCAAATTTCACTGCAAACACTGCCCCGTCGGATCTTTCCTGGCTAAAAAACCTGTTATTGCTCACGGGCATTATGATCCTTAACCAGCTGTTATTTTCCTGTTTCCGGCATGCTGCCGGCACTTCTTTTTCCTATGTCATTTACCTGGCAGCCATTTATCTCTCCTGTTATTATGCGCTCAAACAGGGCAATATATTTCCACCGTTTACTACCGCCGGATCATTTTCCGCCGATACCTGTACCGTACAACCACGGCTACACGAAAATGAAACTACGGTGCTGAAAGAACAGCTGGATAAACTGATGCAGGATGAAAAGCTGTATACTGACCAGGAGCTTTCGTTGCCACTGCTTGCAGAAAAACTGGATCTTTCACTGCACGAATTATCATGGTTGCTGAACAAGGAAATAGGGAAAAATTTCTATCAATACATTAACCAATTCCGGGTAGAACAGGCAAAACAATTACTGCAGTCGCCCTCACACCTGCATTTAAGCATCCTGGCCATTGGCTTTGATGCAGGTTTCAATTCCAAAACAACCTTCAATAGTACTTTCAAAAAAATGGTGGGCATGACACCCCGGGAGTTTAGGGATTTAGTGGTACGGATGGATGCAGACGGGCAGTAAACCCCGCTCCTGTACTTAGTATTGTAAAAAACGCAATACTATGAAGCAACTAAAATTTGGCCCCGCTATGCTGGCTGCCACCCTCACCGGATTCATCGCCTGTTTTGTATTGTACCGCATGATGGCCCGCTACACATCAGGTTGGGTGCCGGCCCCGGTCATATGGTTACTGTCTTTCCTGATGCTGCCGGCGGCCCTGTCTTACGCAATCATTTGTTATTTCCGGTACCGGAAGTCTGACAACAACACCAGCAGGATAATAAGTACTTTTAATGTGATCATTGCCTTCTTACTTGCCTTCGACCTCTATTCTTTCGGCTGGCAGAAAATCTTCCATCTTCAGATGGTAGTACCTCTTGGAATACTTGATCTCCCGTTCAACAGTCTTGATGGAGAAACCCTCACCTGGGCGTATTTCAGAAGGTCTTACCCGTTTACGGTTACCATTGCCCTTGCGCAGATATCGGGGTCCGTTCTGCTGCTGTTTAAACGTACCCGCCTGCTGGGACTGATTATGCTGGTGCCCGTACTACTTAATATCATCCTGATCGATATATACTACCATCTTCATACATGGGTATTGGTACATGCTATTATTCTTATGTCAGGGATTATTTACCTGCTATACCAATATAAAATCGTGTTAATACAATTCTTCTTTCACCTCTCTCCTGATATATTGAAATGGAATATGGGAAGAAAAACACAATGGACCGCCGGCGTGATCATCCTGCTGCTTCCGCTTATCCTGTTACTGACCTATCGTTCTCCTGATAAGCATCCCCGGTTTACAGGCAAATACAAGGTTAATGATCTCTATGTTAATAATATTCCCCAACAAGCCGGCAACTTCAGGGACAGTGTGCTTACTACCATTTACATGGATCTGCAGGATGATATGGTACTGGAGTTCAATCACTATAACAACCGGTATATAGGCACCTACCATTATGACCCCGGAACTCAACGCATCAGCGCCAAATGGCGCTACCCCTCCAATTTCAAACTCCGGTTTGAAGGTACCTTACTCCCCATGGAACACAGTCATGATTTCCGGTTTAAGGGATTGCTGGGGAAAGACAGTATACAAATGCAGCTTATTCATATTCCGGAGCCGCGTTAAATAGCCGTGCAAAAGCGCGCAGGGTGCAATCCCTGCGCGCTTAAACTGCCACATCCCGTACAAATCCGTGTAATGTATAAATCTTCCCCTAAAATGTAAAAGCCGGTACCTGGAAACAAGCCGAGCTTTGTGTCATAAAATTGATTATTATGAACACAGCTAATGAAAAAGTGGCGCTGATCACCGGCGGCAGCCAGGGCATCGGTAAAAGCATAGCGCTGAACGCTGCTAAACGCGGGATAGGCGTAATACTTACTTATAACAGTCACCCGGAAGCAGGAGCAGCAGTAGCTGATGAGATCAGGGCAAATGGCGGCAAAGCCGTTGCCCTGAGATGGAACTCCGCCAATGTAGCATCATTTGGCGATTTCGCCGGCCAGGTACAGGAAACCCTTAAAAAAGAATGGAACCGGGATCACTTCGATTACCTGGTGAACAATGCAGGAATAGCCCAGCGCAGCCTTATCAGGGACACCACCGAAGAGATCTTTGATCAATTGGTGAATGTAAACTTCAAGGGCGTATTTTTTCTCTCGCAAAAGCTGATCCCGCTGATAGCCGATGGCGGGCAGATCATTAATATCTCCTCCGGGCTGGCGAGGTTCGCGTTTCCGGGCGTGGCGGTGTATGGCGCACTTAAATCTGCCGTAGAAGGATTAACCAGGTATTTCGCCAAAGAGTATGCCGACCGGAAGATCCGGGTGAATACCGTGGCGCCGGGGGCCATTGACACCGCCTTTGGCGGAGGAAAAGGTGACGAAAGCCACCGGCGGCAAATTGCGGATACAACAGCGCTTGGCCGTCTTGGTGAGGCAGAAGATGTTGGTCTTTTTGTGGCCTCGCTCCTTTCAGACGACAGCCGTTTTGTGAATGCACAACGTATAGAAGTAGGCGGCGGCATCTTTATCTGATCAAACACAGCCCGGCAATTGCATGCACGGTTTTTCAAAAAGCGTTAAATTAACATGGCAAATCTGCTGCAACTATGAACTATATAGATATTCCATCCATCTCAGCACTGCATGATTTCTTTCGCTGTGAAAAGCCGGTGCATCCTTTGATCAGCATTGTTGATCTTGCTAAAGTAGACCGGTCCCACAGGCAACCCGGCGATGCCTACCGCCTGAACCTGTACTCAGCTTCCTGCAAAATAATAAAGGGACACTTCGGGTACGGCCGTACCAACTACGATTTCTCTGAAGGATCGCTGATGTTCACAGGCCCTTACCAGGCGCTGTCTCCCGATCCGGATATTAAGGTCACAGAAGGCTGGGGCCTGTATATCCACCCCGATTTCTTAAATGCAGACGCAAGGGGGCATAAACTGTCAGCACTTTCCTTTTTTGGGTATGATGCCAATGAAGCATTACATATTTCGGATGCAGAAAAAGCAATCCTGGAAGATTGTATCAAAAATATACAGCGGGAAATTACATTGAACCTGGACAAACATTCTTACCATCTTATTATCAGCAACCTGGAGCTGTTCTTTGCGTATTGCACCCGCTTCTACGACCGGCAGTTCCTGACAAGAACAAAGCCCGGGAATGATATTGTACAGAAATTCGACAGGCTGCTAACAGATTATTTTAACAGGGGATCACTAATTGAAAATGGCTTGCCGGATGTAAAATATTTCGCATCACAGCTTAACCTGTCTGCGAATTACCTGTCGGATCTGCTGAACAAATACACCGGCAACACCACCCAGGAACATATTTACTTCAAGCTTATTGATAAAGCAAAAACATTATTGTGGAGCACTGAAACACCAATAAGTGAAATTGCCTATGATCTTGGCTTTGCACACCCTTCGCACTTTACCAAACTGTTTAAAAATAAAACAGGACTGTCACCAAAGCATTTCAGGAACCAGAACTAATACGCTCAATTTTCACCCGGCAATAGTGCTGCTACATATGAAATACATTGAACTTATGACCATCAGGATCTGCAAACACAAAGCCGTTGTAGCCATCCCGGGAC
>NZ_DATMTE010000505.1:0-3192 GCF_035564935.1 Chitinophaga sp.
AGGCGGCCCGGTTTAAAAAGAACGAAGCTAATTCAGGGACTGCTGGTTGGATTTCATAAACTCATCATATGCTTCTTTTGTCCAATGCTGATAATCTTCCAGATTGATGCCCAATCGCTCATCCCGCTCTACTTCCTTATATTCCCGGCTGTCCCAATAACCCTTTGCCAATGATTGTATATTCTGGGAAACCGTGGCAGATGCTACTTCGTAGTCGTCAGGATAACTTTTGTAGTTGCCAATTGCCAATACCTGGATTTCTTGTTTTACTGCTTCCTTGCTTTGCTTTGCCATGGTTAAAATTTTTAGTTCAAACCTCTAAAAACAAAAATGGTTCCTGTATAGTGCCTGCGACTGCCTTTTTAAGGTTTCATTAACTTAAAATTATGTTAACAACGTCATGGATGGGAATACGTTACCACGTCTATACCCACGCCATTAGGGTCTTGTATGGCAAAATGCCGGTCGCCCCACGGCTCGTTACGGATCGCTATCTTTATATCTGCTCCTTTAGCTTTTATCGCTTCATATACCTCGTCCACATCATCTACCTCAATGGTCAGGTAGATCCCTTTACCATTAAAAGCTGTTTTAAATAAAGGCTGCTGCGACGCATGCTCCGGCAGCAAAAAGCTGATCTCCGCCTGCTTGTCCGGTGTATGCAGCAACAGGTAAAATTCGTTTTCGAACAACACTCCAAAGTTTAATATCTCCGTATAAAATTTCTTGCTCTCCGCTAACCTGGCGGTGATAATACCTGCATTCAGTTTCATTTTTCCGGGTTTTACCTGTGAATAAATATTGGATATAAAAAAGAAAAAAATAAACACTAACAGCCATCTTTTCATATAGGTTGCGGTTTTATGACTGCAAAGTTAGACATGCCAGGGAATCATAAATTGTAAAAAACGGACAACTTTACTTGCGGAACACCTTAGCAGGCGTAAGGCCATAAAGACTTTTAAATTCCCGTATGAAGTGGGCCTGGTCGTAATAACCGGCATCGAGATAGGATTTGTTTTTCCGGATATGCCGGGGAGAATGGGTGGATTGCAGGATCTTCTGGAACCTCACTACCTTACTGAATGCTTTTGGCGTATCGCCGATATAGCACTCAAACAGGCGCCGCAACTGCCTGGAGCTGATCCCCGGAGGCAGGTCCTTTTCAAGCGTAATCATCCCTGCCTGCTGAATAATCAGATCCACTGCCTCCAGCAGGCGGTTGTCTGCCGGCAATGCTTTGCTGATATACTCCAGCAGAAAGCCATCCAACAGTGACTTCAGTTGTAGTATACTTGTTTTTTCATGAAAATGGTCTGCCAGGAAACGGGCTGCCGCCGGCACTACGCTTTCAAGGGCGGTTGCCTGCTTACTTAATCCGGCAGCATTTACCGGGAAGATACGGGGAAACATGCCCGGCAAAAACCGGATACCGGCATAATTAAAATCCCCTTGCAGCGGGAAACAGGTGTAGGCATCGCTGAATCCCATAACAAAACTCTGCCGCGGATCCTGCAGTTCAAAAAAGATATCCATACAACCATCCGCTACCACCCGGTAATGGAAAGGCGCTGTAAGCGGGGAAGTAGTACTGAGCTCCCAGTAGCAGTAAATATACTCCTGCAGCCGGAGGTCCGGCAAAAACTCCCGGTAAACAACCGTTTCTTCCGGTTGTGCTACAAATGGCTGTACAGGTGCGTATGAAGTACGAATATGGGAAATGGGTGTCATTTTCCGTTTAAATCAATATGCAATTATAACATAATTGCCCTGATATATGCACTTCCATAATTCCCCCACTTGCCCAATACTTTTGAAACGGATTCCACCAGCCCTTTATTGTCTACAGGCTTGCCTTTTACCGGCGGCTTTAGTGCCTCCCCTTTGATATCATCTATCAATACTTTGGTGGCAAACCAGGTAATATGCTCATGCGGCAGGGCTACTCCCAGGATCATACCGGGAAGACCGCTGAATGATTCCGGGCCGCCAGGTGTAACAATCGCATCCGTATAAAATGCCACTACGTAAATAGAATCCATGATAAGCGCATTCGCGCGACGGCAATCAAACCCCGCGATATTACGGGTTTCATCGGTGATCTTCCACCGGATCTGCCGCATGGAATCCTTCACCAGGTACATCTGCTCAAATACCTGCTTCTGCGAAATACTCTGCATACTGTCCAGCCGGGAATATACTACGTTTACCTCCGCAGGGGCCGATTCCCATATGGGCTTCTTGTTATCAGGATTATCTCTTCCCGGCTTATACAGGGAGGTTTGGCGTGAAAATGAGTAATCAAAATACGTAACCTGGTATTGCGACATCCCCTTTTTCAACATATCTGTCCATGAATTATCCTGGCCTTTACTCATTTGATCCATACGGGCAAACAGGTTCACCCGCTTCTCAAACTCTATCCGGCCCTGCTCTAAGAAAGTGGTATGCTGCGCCTGCGCAGGAAAAACAGCAAATGCGCATAATATAACAGCCATGCACACACGAATTTTCATACTGGTATTATTCATAACATCATTCTTTAGAGGTGGCGGCACCTAACTTGTTAAAGTTCCAGATAAAAGACAATAGGCCGTAACGGCCAATGGTACTGTAGGTCCGCTGGCTGATCGTATTGGTTTGCACGGATCTGCTAAAGCCTATATTCTGGTTCAGGATATCATTCATGGAGAAATTAAGCTGCACCAGCTCCTTCTTACCAAATTTCTTTGCCAGGTAAGCATTCAGGATGGCCACATTGTTATTGGTGGTAAACACAGGTGTTTTCTGGCGGATGTTGTAATCCATGTCCGCATGCAACACAAATTTAAGCGGCAGGAAAAAACTTACGTTAGGAGTAATATTGTAAGTCCAGTACTGAGTGCGTAAAGCTTTATTCACAGAGGATACGCTGTTATTAAAATTCGCCCTGGCCTCAAAGGAGTATTCATATTTTTTGTCTTTATACTTACTCACATTAATGCCCAGTCCTGCATTGGATGAATTAGTAACATTCAGTAATCCGTTCACATAATTTACATTCCTGTTCAAACCTCCATTGGTACTACCGCCTACCCGCAGATCCCAGGGATTAATTTTCCAGCCAATATATAAATTAAACCGCCCGCTCCTGTTTCCGTTCACATTCACCGACTGGCTGGTTGTTACACCGGAGGTATCCACCACGCTTCT
>NZ_DATMTE010000506.1:0-2402 GCF_035564935.1 Chitinophaga sp.
ACCTGTAAAATTGCTGCAACAAGATCTTTCCTGGAAGTATTTTTTAAGAGATAACCATCTGCCCCGTTTTGCAGCATCTCCACAATCACACTCTTCTCGGTATGATTGGTAAGCGCGATGATCCTGATGCTTTGATCCAGTTCTTTAATGGCGCTGCATACCTTTATGCCCGACATCTCCGGGAGACTGATGTCGAGCAATACAATATCTGCGCGTTGGGATTTCAGAAAGTCCAGCGCCGCTTCTCCCCGGGTAAAAGTTTCCAAAACCTTTATCCCGTCTGCATCCTGAAGGATACTACAAAGTCCTTCAATAAATATTGAATGGTCCTCTACTATAATAACAGATACATGCTTTAACTGTTGCCGCATAAAAGTTCGATGTTAATGACGGTACCCCTACCGGGTGAAGAGCTGATATCCATCTTACCCTGCAAAAATTCCACGCGGTGACGGACATTATCCAGGCCAATTCCTTTCTTATCGCCGGGAACGGATCCTACATCAAATCCACGCCCGTTATCTTCAACGGCAATGTAAAAAATATTTTTAAGCTGGCTGCATTGAATAAATACTTCGGTAGCAGCTGCATGCTTTATTACATTGGCCAGCAGCTCCTGTATAATGCGGTAGATGATCAGCTGCACCTGTACCGGTAAATCGGGCGCTATATCAATAAGCTGCAATTCCACGTTCATCTTTTCCGTGGCAACCGACTGGCGAAGGTCTTTCAGGGCCATTTCCAAACCGGACCGCAACAGGGCCTCGGGCATCATATTCCGTGCAATGCGGCGCAGTTCAGTGACCGAGCTGTCTAACTGCCCTATCACTTTATTTAACCGCCCGTACTCATCCTGTTCCATTTCCGAAAGATGAATTTTAGCGCTGGCCAGCATGCCGCCAAGCCCATCGTGCAGGTCGCTGGCTAAACGCCGGCGCTCCCGCTCTTCTCCATGCAGCAACGCCTGCGCTACTGCAATTTGCTGCGCCTGCTGCAATGAGCGCAACTGCTGTTCCGCTTTAACCCTTCTCTGTTTATAGAAATAAACCGACATCAGTATAGTAAGCAGCAATAATACCTGGCTACCTCCGAGCAACAATTTCTGCATCTTTGTTCTTTCATTCAAACGCAACACTTCCTTTTCCTTCTCTGCATAATTATACTTCGCTTCCAGTTCTGATATCCTGACATTTGTTTCGTTAGTGCCGGTACTATCGGTAAGCTCCGTGTATTTCAACAGCCATTTATAGGCTTCCCGGGGATTGTTTAATGCCGAATCTGTTTTTGCCAGTTCATACAGCACCAGTCGCATATTTTCAGGCATCTCCGCCACATAAGGTCGTCCATATATTTTCAGCAGCAGCTCCCTGCCCGCCGTATATTTTTTCTGCGCCTTGTAGGTTTGGTACTGCTCCATCATGATAGTAGTAGCGTCATAGAACCTGTTCAGGGAAGTGGCTATAGCCGTTCCTTTGTTAAAACACTGTAACGCCTGCTCCCACTCTTTTATCCCGTTGAAATACCTTCCTTGCGCCAGGTAAAAAGACGGCAGATAAATGGAACTTGGATAAAGCGGCGC
The DNA here is from genome assembly GCF_035564935.1 of Chitinophaga sp. Taxonomy (GTDB): domain Bacteria; phylum Bacteroidota; class Bacteroidia; order Chitinophagales; family Chitinophagaceae; genus Chitinophaga. Next base: position 1,580 of record NZ_DATMTE010000506.1, read on the forward strand.
CAATGCAGCCGCACTATCCAGGAAAGGTTTGGCTTCGCTGTAGTGATCTTTATTAAGATAATTTTCGGAGATGTTGCTGTAGCAGTCTATCAGCTTTTCATCCGAAGCGTCTTTCTTTCTGAATATCGCTATTGCTTTTTTGTAATATTCCGTAGATCTGTCGTAATCAAAAATATTATTGAACACCACGCCCAGGCTTATATAACATATGCCTACATGGTCTGTATCGCTGGCCTTTGTTGCCAGGGGCACCGCCTTATTCAGTAATATATCTGCAAATGCTCTTTCATTCCCATTGCGTTCTTCGAGAATGCCGAGGTTATGCCATGCCTTTGCCAGCAACCGGTAGCCTTGCTGCGTAGGAACATTTTGCAGCAATTGCACGGCCTGTTTGTATTCCTTTTGCGAACGGGGAATATCATATTCCATCAATGCGCCCCCAAGGTAATAATGGGCCATACCGGTGTGAAAATCATCTCCCGGGTTATACTTCAACGCTTCTGTTATATAAAACATGCCTTTGGCACTGTCCAGGTCCGCCCAATACTGCGACAACAGGAAAAGCGTTCTGGCCCGTACGGTGTCGTTTAACGGCGCTGCAAGCACCTTCTCCAGGCTATCGGCATAGCTATGTACTCCCTGTTGCTGCGCAAAGGTGCGGGAGGAAAAAAACAGCAAAAGTAATAAGCAATATTTTTTCAAGAGATGATATATGTCGGATAAAAAACAAAGGTTTATTCCTCTTTCACAAAAATGACGATAATTTTCCGGGTAAGAAATCATGGAATATATTGATTTCATCTCAGGGTTTTCATGGAGGCAA
>NZ_DATMTE010000507.1:0-1989 GCF_035564935.1 Chitinophaga sp.
GTTGCGGATGGGAGTGGAGAACCAGGCGATCGTGGTATGTGGCATCTATAGATGCCACATAACGGTACATTTGCTCATCTGTAAAATGGTATTTTCGCAGATGCAGGAGATCAAGCCCCTGTTTAAAGAGATGATGTATGATGTCCATTTCCGAAGCAACTTCCTCCGCTGCTGTCAACGCAATGATCATAAGTAGATTTCCTTTCCTTGGGCGATGAATTCCTGCGATTTTTCCAACATGCCCTGTGCGGCGGTATCCCGGATTTCCTGTGTAATTTTCATGGAGCAGAATTTCGGTCCGCACATGGAGCAGAAATGGGCTACTTTGGCAGCATCTGCAGGTAAAGTTTCGTCGTGGTATTCACGGGCAGTGTCGGGATCCAATGACAAGTTGAACTGATCCTCCCATCGGAATTCGAATCTTGCTTTACTCAAGGCGTTGTCGCGATACTGTGCTCCAGGATGGCCTTTGGCCAGATCTGCAGCATGCGCAGCCAGTTTGTAGGTAATGACCCCATCTTTCACATCTTTTTTGTTGGGCAGTCCAAGGTGCTCTTTTGGTGTTACATAACAGAGCATGGCACAGCCATACCAGCCAATCATTGCCGCTCCAATAGCCGAAGTGATGTGGTCATATCCCGGTGCGATATCAGTGGTCAGGGGGCCTAAGGTGTAAAATGGCGCCTCGTCACAACATTCCAGCTGCTTTTCCATATTCTCTTTGATCAGCTGCATAGGAACGTGGCCCGGCCCCTCGATCATCACCTGTACATCATGCTTCCAGGCGATCTTTGTCAACTCACCCAGGGTTTCGAGTTCGGCGAATTGAGCAGCGTCATTGGCATCTGCAATGGCCCCCGGACGCAAGCCATCACCGAGCGAAAAAGCAACATCATACTGCTTCATGATCTGGCAGATCTCTTCAAAATGAGTATAAAGAAAGTTTTCCTGATGATGAAAAAGACACCATTTGGCCATAATGGATCCACCTCTTGATACGATACCGGTTACGCGCTTTGCTGTTAAATGAATGTAGCGCAGTAGGACACCTGCATGGATGGTGAAATAAGAGACACCCTGTTCAGCCTGTTCAATCAGCGTATCCCGAAATATTTCCCAGGTGAGATCTTCGGCAACCCCTTTCACTTTTTCGAGCGCCTGATAGATCGGGACAGTGCCTATTGGTACAGGTGAATTGCGGATAATCCATTCGCGGGTTTCGTGGATATTTTTCCCTGTAGACAGATCCATGATCGTATCGGCGCCCCAGCGGCAGGCCCAGACAGCCTTTTCAACCTCTTCTTCGATGCTGGAGCTGACCGCACTATTGCCGATGTTGGCATTGATTTTTACCAGGAAATTACGGCCGATAATCATCGGCTCGCTTTCAGGATGATTGATATTTTTCGGAATAATTGCTCTGCCGGCAGCAATTTCCTCCCGGACAAACTCCGGTGTAATATATTTTCCGGCAGTTCGGGCGCCAAAGTTCTCGCCCGGATGCTGATGATCCATACCGGGGGTAGTATCAGCCAGCTGTGCTATCCGTTGGTTTTCGCGAATGGCAACATATTCCATCTCAGGCGTAATGATACCTTTTCTGGCATAATGCAATTGTGTCACATTTTTTCCCTGCGCCGCAACCTTGGGTTTGTGGCTGTAGGCAAATCGAAGCTCGTCCAGTGTTGTATCCGCCAGACGCTCCCGACCATAAGTCGAGCTGATGCCCTCCAACTGTTCCACATCCTTGCGGTCCAGGATCCATTGATCCCGAAGGCGGGGAAGCCCCTTGCGGATGTCAATTTCCTGCGTCCCGTCTGTGTAGGGACCTGAGGTATCGTATATGGTAATGGGCGGATTTACTTCGATCTGGCCATTGCTCAATTTGGTAGGGCTCAACGAAATTTGACGCATGGCCACTTGGATAGGATAAAGTGTTCCGGGGACAAAAACCTTGGTGGAATTTGGAAAAGCGGTCTGTGTGATTTT
>NZ_DATMTE010000508.1:0-9783 GCF_035564935.1 Chitinophaga sp.
CCAATATATCATGCGTACCATCCAAGTAAAAACGAGATCCAAACAGATGCTGGCAGACATTTTCACGCCAGTGGGAATATATCTGCGGCTGCGCGATAAATTCCCGGGTTCTATCCTCCTCGAAAGCACCGACTACAGGGCCAGCGACAACAGTTATTCCTTTATTTGTGTAAAGCCGATTGCAGGTATTGAAGTTACTTCCACCACACACTTCGAATTTAAATATCCCAACCTGCCTGTAGAAAAAAAGGAGCTGAAGAATAAACAACAGGTACTGGATGAAATGGAGCAATTCCTCGGCAATTATGCTTTCACCGGGAAACACCCGGTACCAATGGCACAGAGCCTTTTCGGCTACACAACCTTTGATGCCGTTCAGTTTTTTGAAACCATTGAATTTAACAGGCAAAAACAACAGGCCGGTAACACTATCCCACTGATGCGTTACCGCTACTACCAATATGTAATAGCGATCAATCACTTTAAAGATGAACTCTTTCTTTGTGAAAACCAGGTAGAGGGCATCGACAGTGAGTTTGAACTCCTGGAGTCGCTCATCCGGCACAAAGATTCCCCCGGGTATCCGTTTGCCACCACCGGGGAAGAGAAAAGCAATATGACGGACGCGGAATATATGCAGATGGTAGAACAGGGCAAACAACACTGCTTCCGCGGAGACGTTTTCCAGGTAGTACTATCCAGGGCTTTCCAGCAATCATTCACCGGTGATGAATTTAATGTGTACCGTGCGCTCCGCTCCATCAACCCCTCTCCTTATCTTTTCTTCTTCGATTACGGCGATTATAAATTAATGGGTTCCTCACCGGAAGCACAGATCGTGATTACAGACGGTAAAGCTACCATTCACCCTATTGCAGGCACTTTCCGCCGTACCGGCGATGATGAACAGGACAAGCTCCTGGCCGATAAACTGCTGGAAGATCCGAAAGAGAACGCCGAACATGTAATGCTCGTTGACCTGGCAAGAAATGACCTTAGCAGGAATGCAACAAATGTGGAAGTGGCTTCCTACCGGCAGGTACATTTTTACTCCCACGTGATCCACCTGGTGAGCGAGGTAACCGGGAAGGTAGATCCGAAGCTGAACCCCTTTACCCTCCTGGCTTCTTCTTTCCCGGCAGGCACGCTTTCCGGTGCACCGAAGTACAGGGCGATGGAAATCATTGACCAGTATGAACCTACGGCACGCGGCTTTTACGGTGGCTGCATAGGCGCTGTTGGTTTCAATGGCAACTTTAACCACGCTATCATGATCCGCTCCATACTCAGCAAAATGAATACCCTGTATTACCAGGCAGGCGCCGGTGTGGTAGCCAAATCAGTAGCCTCTTCAGAGCTGGAGGAAGTGAACAACAAACTCAATGCGTTAAAACAAGCCATTCTGCTGGCACAAAAAATTTAGTATGAACATCCTCGTTTTCGATAACTACGACTCATTTACATACAACCTCGTTCATCTCGTGGAAAAGATCATTAACGGCAAAGTAACCGTGGTACGCAATGATGAAATTCCGCTGGAAAAAGTAAACGACTACGATAAGATCATTTTATCGCCCGGCCCCGGTATCCCGGAAGAAGCAGGATTGCTGCTGCCGCTCATTAAAGAATACGCCGCCAGCAAGTCCATTTTTGGGGTGTGTTTGGGGCAACAGGCCATCGGACAAGCTTTTGGCGCCTCTCTTACCAACCTGAAAGAAGTATACCACGGCGTGGCTACCAATGTAAATATTATTAAGGAAGATGGACGGCTGTTTAATGATTTACCAAGGCAGATACAGGCTGGCCGTTACCATTCCTGGGTGATCGATGAATCTACCCTGCCTGCCGAACTCACTATCACCGCCAAAGATGAGGATGGGTTTATTATGGCGGTACAGCATAATAAATATGATGTAAGCGGCGTACAGTTCCACCCTGAAAGTGTGCTTACCCCGCAGGGCGAAAAGATTTTAAGAAACTGGTTAAGCCTGTAATAACAACACGGCATCCGTTTTAACATTATCGAACACCCAATCAGCAAAAATCTTTCAAAAATGAAAAAAATTCTTAACTACCTTTTCGAACATAAAACATTCAGCCGCGAGGCTGCCAAAGATATCCTCATCAGCATTTCCAAAGGCATGTACAACGAAAGCGAACTGGCCGCTTTCATGACGGTGTACCTGATGCGCAGCATTACCATTGATGAACTGCTGGGCTTCCGCGACGCCCTGCTGGAACTCTGCGTGCCGGTGAACCTCAATGGTTATGATGTGCTGGATATTGTTGGTACCGGCGGGGATGCAAAAAATACTTTTAATATTTCTACCTTGTCGTGTTTTGTGGTGGCCGGCGCCGGCGCTAAAGTGGCCAAACACGGCAACTATGGCGTATCTTCTGTGAGCGGCGCTTCCAACGTGATGGAGCTGGTAGGCTATAAATTCAAGAACGACGACAGTAAACTCAGAACAGAGCTGGAAGCGTCGGGGATCTGTTTCCTTCATGCACCGTTGTTCCACCCTGCCCTGAAACATGTGGCAGGCATCCGCAGGCAACTGGGTATCCGTACGTTCTTTAACATGTTAGGCCCCCTGGTAAACCCGGCACTGGCCAAACACCAGCTGATAGGCGTGTACAGCCTGGAAATGGCAAGGGTATACAACTACCTTTTCCAGCAAACAGACAAGCAGTTTGTGATTGTTCACAGCCTCGACGGATATGATGAAATATCCCTCACTGCCGATACAAAAGTGATCACCAACAAAGGAGAACAGGACTGGACGCCGGAGCAGCTGGGCAAACGTAAAGTTCACCAGGAAGACATCTACGGTGGCAACTCCACCGAAGAAGCTGCAAAGATATTTATGAAGATCCTGAAAGGAGAAGGTACCTGGGCACAGAACTCCGTTGTTTTTGCTAACGCAGCAATGGGCCTGTATAGCCTGGGGAAATATAATTCTTATGACGATTGCTTCGCCGCCGCGGTAGAATCCCTGGAGTCGGGCAATGCACATAATGCGTTTAAAAAACTGATTGCTTTGCAGTCGTAGTACCAGATAATTTATCATGAAGAATATTTTAGCAGAGATAGTTGCTCATAAACATATCGAAGTAGCAGCCCGCAAGCTGCAGCGCAGCGCGCAGGATCTGCAGCAGTCGCCCGCCTTCCAGCGGGAAACATTATCGCTCCGCCATTTCCTGCAGCAGCCGGAAAAAACAGGTATTATCGCGGAATTTAAGCGCCGTTCCCCTTCAAAAGGGCTGATCAACGGCGACGTGACTGTTCAGCAGGTAACCACTGCGTATACACGTTATGGCGCCTCCGGCCTGTCGGTACTCACCGATGAAAAGTATTTCGGCGGTTCCACGGACGACCTGCAACAGGCGCGCAGCTTTAACCAGATCCCCATCCTGCGGAAAGATTTTGTGATAGATGAATACCAGATCCTGGAAGCAAAAGCTATTGGCGCCGATGTGATACTGCTTATTGCAGAATGCCTGGATGCCGCACAGGTAGCACAGCTGGCCGCCTTTGCACATAACCTTGGCCTGGAAGTGTTGCTCGAAGTGCACAGCGAAGCGCAGCTGGAAAAAGTAACCGCGCATACGCACCTGGTAGGAGTTAACAACCGCGACCTCGTTACCTTCCAGGTCGATTTTAACCGCTCCTGCGAACTGGCGCCGAAAATCCCGGCAGATAAAGTGAAGGTAGCGGAAAGCGGCATCAATGATCCGGCTGCAATTATAACGCTGAAAGCCGCCGGGTTCCAGGGTTTCCTGATAGGTGAGCATTTCATGAGGCAGGAAGATCCGGCACGCGCTTTTGAAAATTTTGTTCAAACACTCAGCGACCTGTCATCTAAATCATAACAACATGCGTATCAAAGTTTGCGGCATCACCAGGATAAATGATTTGCAGGCGCTTGTGAATAACAAGGTGGATTATGCAGGATTTATTTTCCAGGAAATATCACCCCGCTTTGCCGGTAATAAAATTGATCCCCGTTCTGTAAGGGAAACAACCGGTATTAAAAAAGTAGGCGTGTTTGTAAACGCCACCCTGGCACAGATAGAACGCACTATCCGCGATTATGCGCTGGATATGGTACAATTACATGGGGATGAAACGCCGGGGTTCTGCGCTGCTGTGCAGGGGTTTATCCCGGTAGTAAAAGCGATTCGTATAGGCGATAACGTGAACTGGCAAAAAGATGTGGCGCCTTATATCCCCGTTACAGATTATTTCCTGTTTGATACGGCCTCTGTGAAATTATACGGTGGCACCGGGGAAAGATTTAACTGGGATCTGCTGGCAACCTATCCTTTTGAGCATCCCTTCTTTTTAAGCGGGGGGATCACACCGGATCAGGCTTTGGCTATCCGGGAGTTGCAGCTGCCGGCGTTGTTTGCCGCAGATGTGAACAGCAAGTTTGAAGACAGTCCGGGTGTAAAGAACATCCCGCTGGTAGAACAATTCGTAAAACAAATTCATTCATCAATCATAAAATAAGCGGTCATGGATATTGCGATCAATACCGGCAACTCCAGGTATCAGGTGGATAAGAATGGCTATTATGGCAGATTTGGCGGGGCCTACATCCCCGAAATGCTGTATCCCAATGTAGAAGAATTACAATCACAATACCTCGGTATTCTCAGTGATCCTTCTTTCCAGCAGGACTTTGAGGCCCTTTTACGGGATTATGTGGGAAGGCCTTCCCCTTTGTATTTCGCCAAACGTTTGTCTGAAAAATATAAAGCGAAAATTTATCTCAAAAGAGAAGATCTGAATCATACCGGCGCCCACAAGGTAAACAATACCATCGGGCAGATCCTGCTGGCGCAGCGCCTGGGCAAACGCCGCATTATTGCGGAAACCGGCGCGGGGCAGCATGGTGTGGCCACCGCAACGGTGTGTGCGCTCATGGGCATGGAATGCGTGGTGTATATGGGTAGTATTGATATAGAAAGACAGGCGCCTAACGTAGCCCGCATGAAAATGCTGGGAGCTACTGTAGTGCCGGCTACCAGCGGTAGTAAAACGCTGAAAGACGCTACCAATGAGGCGATCCGCGACTGGATCAACAACCCGGTGGATACGCATTATATCCTGGGCACTGCTGCGGGCCCGCACCCATATCCTGATATGGTGGCGCGTTTCCAGTCGGTGATCAGTGAAGAAATAAAAAAGCAGTTACTGGAAAAAACCGGCAGCGAGGATCCCGATTATGTAGTGGCCTGTATTGGCGGCGGCAGTAACGCCGCAGGCGCTTATTTCCATTACCTGGACCGGGAAAATGTAAAGCTGGTAGCCGTAGAAGCCGGTGGTAAAGGCGTACATAGCGGGTTTTCCGCTGCTACCACGCAACTGGGCACCATCGGTATTATCCACGCCAGCAAAACATTGCTCATGCAAACAGGCGACGGGCAAATAGTAGAACCGCATTCTATCTCCGCAGGATTGGATTATCCCGGTATTGGACCAATGCACGCCCATTTGTATGAATCAGGCCGTGCGCAGTTCCTCTCTGCTACCGATGAAGAAGCGCTGGCAGCCGCTTATGAACTAAGCCTGCTGGAGGGAATTATTCCTGCTATGGAATCGGCCCACGCGCTGGCTAAACTGAAAGACCTGCCATTGAATACAGATGATGTAGTAGTGGTGTGCCTTTCGGGCCGCGGTGATAAAGACCTGGATACCTATATCCGTCACATGAATAAATAAAATGGATTATGCAGAATCGTATTGATCAACTGTTTGCTAAAAAGCAACACGGCGTTTTAAATATATATTGCACGGCTGGTTTCCCGCAGTTAAACGATACTTTGCCCGTGATGACCGCCCTGCAACAACATGGCGCGGATCTTATTGAACTGGGGATGCCGTTCTCTGATCCGCTGGCAGACGGCCCCGTGATCCAGGACAGCAGCACCAAAGCCCTTCAGAACGGGATGAGCCTCCACAAATTGTTTGAGCAGCTCGCCGGGTTCAGGAATAGCATACAGGTGCCGGTGATCCTTATGGGGTATTTCAATCCCGTATTAACCTATGGCGTAGAAGCATTTTGTGCCAAATGTGCGGAAGTGGGTGTGGACGGTATTATTGTACCGGACCTGCCAATGGCCGAATATGAGCATGAATATAAACCTGTTTTTGAAAAATATAACCTGCACCTCATCTTCCTGGTAACACCCGAAACCAGTGAAGCGCGTATCCGTAAAATAGACAGCCTGAGTAAAGGATTTATTTACGCGGTATCCTCTTCTTCCACTACGGGAAAAGATAAGGACATGAAGGACCAGCAGGCTTATTTTGAGCGACTGAAACAGCTGCAGCTCAGGAACCCGGTTTTAATTGGGTTTGGTATAAAAGATAAAGCTACTTTTGAGGCGGCATCCGCATATGCCAATGGCGCTATTATAGGTACTGCCTTTATCAGGGCGATTGAGCAAAGCGCCAATATTGACGAAACGGTGAAAACGTTTATTTCGGGAATAATTCAGTAATAACATGAAAACGGTTATCATAAAATATAACGCCGGTAATATCCGCTCTGTGCAGTTTGCATTAGAGCGTTTAGGCGTAAACGGTACTGTTACGGATGATCATGAAGAGATCATGGCCGCCGATAAGGTGATTTTTCCTGGTGTGGGAGAAGCCAGCACAGCAATGCAGTACCTGAAGGAAAGGAAGTTGGATGAGGTGATTGCCGGCCTGAAACAGCCTGTGTTGGGCATTTGCCTGGGAATGCAATTATTGTGTAAACATTCGGAAGAAAACGATACCAAATGTATCGGCATATTTGATGTGGATGTGAAACGGTTCCAGTCGCCCGTGGAAAACCTCCTGAAAATACCGCAGATCGGCTGGAATAATATTACCGGTTTGCACAGCGTAGTGTTTGAACACGTACCGGAAAATGCCTACATGTATTTTGTGCATAGTTATTATGCAGCGCTTGGTGCAGACACCGTAGCCATCACTAATTACGTGATCAACTACAGCGCCGCCCTGCAGAAGGATAATTTTTACGCGGTGCAGTTCCACCCGGAGAAATCCGCCGTGGCCGGCGCCCGTATCATTGAAAACTTTTTGAACCTGTAAGATGAATATCAGGAAGATCAGCGCAGATGATACCCTGCAGCTCCGCAGGGATGTACTGTATCCTAACGAATCGCTGCAGGCGGTGAAGGTAGACCATGATGAAGACGGGCTGCACTTTGGCGTTTTTGACCAGGGCCAACTGGTAACAGTGGTATCCCTTTTTCCCGGCAACGGAACCGCGCAGTTCCGCAAGCTGGCTACTGCACCGGCTGCACAGGGAAAAGGCTTTGGCAAAGCAATATTGGCACACCTGGTAGATATCTGCAAAAAAGAAAATATAAAACTGCTCTGGTGTAATGCACGCGACACCGCGGTAACTTTTTACGACAGGCTGGGCTATACGAAGAAAGGTGATTACTTTGTTAAAGGAGGGATCAATTTTGTTAGAATGGAACTGCCTTTGGATAATCAGTATATGACAACGAAAAAATTTGAAATCATACCTGCCATTGACATCATTGGCGGCAAATGCGTACGGCTTACCCAGGGCGATTACAGCCAGCAGAAAGTGTATAACGAACATCCGCTGGAAGTGGCCAAGGAGTTTGAAGCGATAGGCGTACGCCGTCTTCACCTGGTAGACCTGGACGGCGCTAAAAAGGGAGCGGTGGTGAACTGGAAAGTGCTGGAAAGCATTGCCGGTAAAACCTCTCTGGTAACCGATTTCGGCGGCGGCATTAAAACGGATAAGGACCTGGAAATAGTATTTGAAAGCGGTGCAGCACTGGCTACCATAGGCAGTGTGGCCGTGAAGCAGCCTGAACTTTTTTTCAGCTGGGTGAAAAAGTATGGCGCCGGCAAAATATTCCTGGGCGCCGATGTGAAAGAAGAAAGAATCGCGGTAGGCGGCTGGCTGGAAACAACAGAATTATCGGTGTTTGATTTCCTGGAAAGCAATATCGCACAGGGCGTCACCAATATTTTTTGTACAGACATCGCTAAAGACGGCCTGCTGCAGGGACCATCCGTTGATCTCTATAAAAAAATCATAGAACGCTTCGGGGACATTAACTTTGTGGCCAGCGGCGGTGTGAGCAATATTGAAGATGTGAGGGCCCTGCAGGAAATTGGCTGCAGCGGCGCTATCATCGGCAAAGCGATCTATGAAGGTAATATCTCCATGGATGCATTAAAAACATTCCTGTAAATTATTAGTACATGCTGACCAAACGCATCATACCATGCCTGGATATCAAAGACGGCCGTACCGTGAAGGGCATCAATTTTGAGAATATCCGCGATGCCGGCGATCCCATTGAACTGGGGGCTTTGTATGCGGAACAGGGAGCTGATGAGCTGGTATTCCTGGATATAACGGCAACGAATGAACGTAGAAAAACGCTGGCGGAACTGGTAACAGGCATTGCCCGTCATGTGAATATTCCTTTTACCGTAGGCGGTGGCATTTCTTCCGTGGAAGATGTATATGTATTGCTGCAATCCGGGGCGGATAAGATTTCTGTAAATACGTCAGCTTTTAAAGACCCGGCGCTGGTAGACCGGCTCGCCCGTGAATTTGGCAGCCAGTGTATTGTACTGGCTATTGATACGCGGTTTGAAGACGGCGACTGGTATGTATACCTGAACGGTGGCCGGGTGAAAACGGATGTAAAGGCGTTCGACTGGGCGAAAGAAGCGGTGGGCCGCGGCGCCGGTGAAATACTGCTTACCTCCATGAACAACGACGGTACAAAAAAAGGCTTTGCATTGGATATCACCGGGCAAATGGCGCAGCACCTGAATGTGCCTGTTATAGCTTCCGGCGGTGCAGGCACTATGGAACATTTTACCGACGTTTTTGAGAACGCACAGGCAGATGCAGCCCTTGCAGCCAGCATCTTCCATTATAAAGAAATAGAAATTCCTGCGCTCAAGACCTTTCTCTATAACAAAGGAGTGAACGTAAGATTTTAAGATACCCGAAATAAATAAACAATGCAGATAGATTTTCAAAAGTCGCCCGATGGCCTGGTACCGGCCATTATACAGGATGCCGTTACCAACAAGGTGCTGATGCTCGGTTACATGAACCGGGAATCGGTAGAGAAAACCGTTTTGGAAGGCAAGGTGACTTTTTTCAGCCGCTCAAAAAACCGTTTATGGACAAAAGGAGAGGAGAGCGGTAATTTCCTGATCGTGAAAGACCTGATGGTAGACTGCGACCGGGACACCATCCTGATCAAAGCCAGCCCTGTAGGCCCGGTATGCCATACCGGCGCCGATACCTGCTGGGATGAAAGGAATGTAAGTAACGATTTTCTTGCTACCCTGGAAAACATCATCACCGACAGAAGGAACAACCCTTCCGATAAATCTTACACTGCCAGTCTTTTTGCCAAAGGCATCAACAAAATTGCGCAGAAAGTAGGAGAGGAAGCAGTAGAAGTGGTGATTGAAGCAAAGGACAGTAACGATGAACTGTTCCTTAATGAATCGGCCGACCTGTTGTTCCATTACCTGATCCTTTTGCAGGCAAAGGGTTTCCAGCTGTCAGATGTTATATCGGTGTTAAAACAACGACATAAATAACCGGCCAGCGAAGCTGGCGTAAATTGTCTTGGCGCAGGATTTAGATGATTACACTGATTACACTGATTTTATTTTTATTCATTAGAGGTTGATAACTAACTTGTAAGCCTGGTTATGAAAATAATAGAATCAGTGTAATCAGTGTAATC
>NZ_DATMTE010000509.1:0-8104 GCF_035564935.1 Chitinophaga sp.
GGGAATGTTACTGGATAACGATATTGAAGCGGTTTTACTTAACCGGCAGTCATCATCCTATAATATTACCCTACCCGGACAGGTGGAATTGTATGTGCATGAGTCCAAGGAAAAAATAGCCAAAGACCTGGTGCATAATCACAATAACCTGCCTACCGGCGATCCTAACCAGCTGGAAGAGGAAGAATAAGTGAGATCTCCTGCAGATAGTGCCCTTCCGGGTGGCTTCCCGGAAGGGAATTTGCTCTGTAGGGTATTTTTATCCACTTTTGCGGGTAGAATTTAATCAACAGATACAACCATAATGAAGACATTTTTCACCCGCACTGCCTCTGCGCTTGTGTTTGTGGCAGTAATGCTGGGAGGGATCCTATGGGCCGACTATACTTTTTTCCTGCTTTTCTTCCTGATCGGCTGTTTTGCCCTCCAGGAGTACTTCAGGCTGCTTCGCGGGATTGATCCCGATTATACCAATGTTTCTTCCTGGCATAAATGGGGCGCTACCATAGCAGGAGCAGCTATCCTGCTCACTTTTACAGGAGATAATTTTGAAATAGGCGGTATTCCCACAGGATTGCTTGGCTGGTGGACGGCCGTGATTTTCCTGCTGGTGATGCCTTTGGGAGAAGTATTGATGAGTAAGGACTTCTCTTTAAAGAACATCGGTTACTCTGCCATCGGGTTACTGTATGTGATCATCCCTTTCGGGTTGCTGATCCACATCCGGGTAAATGCCATCAATATTCATTACACCCCCGAAAATGTAGGAACAGCCCCCGGCTGGCTGATTCCCCTGCTGCTTATTATATTCATCTGGATCAATGATACCATGGCCTACATTGTAGGCTCGCTGATAGGACGCACCCCTTTTGCACCGGCTATATCGCCCAAGAAAACCATTGAAGGCACTGTAGGAGGCATGATCCTCGCGGTGGCTACAGCCGGCATTTACGGCCATTTCTGGGGTTACCGGTACCTGGCGCTGCAGCACTGGATCGTACTGGCCCTCATTGCCGCTGTATTCGGTACCATTGGCGACCTGATAGAATCGAAGCTGAAAAGAATGGCCGGCGTAAAAGATTCCGGTAGGATCATGCCCGGCCATGGCGGTTTTATGGACCGGTTTGATTCGCTGTTACTGGCAGCCCCTTTCGCCTGGATTTATGTTCAATTTTTCATGATGCGTTAACAAAACATTCGTATTCGAAAAAAATTGAATTAAAGTACCTTTGCACCCAAGACTAAACACAAACATCAATCATCTAATAAAAAAACAATGAAGATCCATCGTGAAGGATTTGCTACCATTTCCCTTGTATTCCTGGTACTGGCGTTAGTAAACGGAGCAGTATTTTATTGGTTCGGTAACGCGCCGGCACTGTGCTGGACGGTATCCATTATTTCCCTTGCGTTCTTCCTGTTCATCGTTTCATTCTTTCGTATTCCCTCCCGGCAATATACAACTGGTGATTCGCTGGTTATTTCTCCCTGCGATGGTAAAGTAGTGGTAATTGAAGAAGTATATGAGCCGGAATATTTCAAGGATAAACGCCTGCAGGTGTCTATTTTTATGAGCCCTGCCAATGTGCATGTAAACCGTAATCCTATCAGCGGTAATGTGAAACTGTCGCAATACCACGCAGGTAAATACCTGGTGGCCTGGCATCCGAAATCATCTACTGAAAACGAAAGACATTCCATAGTAATTGGTAATGGTAAAGCGGATATCCTGGTAAGACAAATTGCAGGCGCACTGGCCCGCAGGATTGTAAACTACCTGAAACCCGGCATGGAAGTAAGCCAGAACGAGGAAATGGGTTTTATTAAGTTCGGCTCCCGCGTAGATCTTTACCTGCCCATTGGTACAGAGGTAACCGTACAGCTGGAACAGGTAGTACAGGGCGGTATTACAGTTGTTGCTAAAATCTAGTATCTTTAATAGCTAAACGGCATTTATCATGATAAAGAAAGCTTTTACCGGTGCAGCCGCATTACTGATGATAGCTGGGATGGCAATGGCACAGGAAAAAACCAAAGCAGCTGCCAAATCCAAAAAGGATGGCGCCGCTGCCACCTGTAAAACCACTGCCAAAGGTAAAAGCTGCTGTCAGCAGCCGTCTAAAACCGCCAGCCTGAGAATGGCTGCAGCAAACAAAACAAAAGCGAAAGCACAGCGATAAATATTCCTTCGCCGCTACAGCATAAAGAAAAAAGGAGATGTGGTAGTCCGCATTTCCTTTTTTCTTACAGAATATTCCTCAGTTCCCGCAGATGCCCGATCACATAAGTGGGTTGAAAATCGACCGGCGGCCTGGCCGGGTTAAAATATACCTGGTCCATTCCCGCACCATGTGCCCCTTTAATATCCAGCTCCATCGCATCCCCGATCATAATGCTCTCCGTTGCACTGGTATTGGCTTTCGTGATAGCATAGTCAAAAATTTCCCGGTAGGGCTTCAGGCTGCCTGCTATTTCTGAGGTAACAATATGCGTGAAGTAGTGATCAATCCCTGCGTTTTTCATTTTCAGCAACTGCGTTTCCTCGAAACCGTTAGTGATCATATGCATGGGATATTCCTTTGCAGCAAGATATTCCAGCGTTTCTTTCGTTTCCGGGAACAGCGCTTTTTTATATGGCAGTATTTCCAGGAACTCGTCGCTGATCTTCTGGGTTAATTTCTCGTCTCCTATTTTGAAATCAACCAGTGTAAGACGGAAGCGTTTGTCGCGCAACTCACGGCGGGTAATAAATCCTTTACGGAAGCGATCCCACAGGCGTTCGTTATGTGCCACATAAGAAACGGAAAAAGCTTCAAAAGATGGTATTCCCCTGCTTTCCAGGCCATGGCTGTTGTACAGCTCCAGCAGTGTTTCCTGTTCATTTGTTTCAAAGTCCCAGAGTGTATGGTCCAGGTCAAAGAAAAGATGTTTGTATTTCATGACGCCGCAAAGGTACAAAATACCACAGAGATGGGAGAAGGACGCTGCTGTATTCCAAAGTAAATTCCTTATTTTACTGCATTAATGAAAGAAACTATGAATGCAGTAATTACGGGCGCCAGCAAGGGCATTGGAAAGGCTATAGCAGAAAAACTGGCGCTGGAAGGGTTTAATGTGGCGATTTGTGCGAGACATGCAGATACGCTGGCTTTGGCCAAAGCGGATATTCAGCGGAAAAACCCTGCAGTAACAGTACTGGCAGAAGTGGTGGATATGGGAGATAAATCGCAGGTACTGGCATTTGCCGCTAAGGTAACTACTGCATTTACACAGGTGGATATCCTCGTGAACAATGCCGGTATTTTTGTGCCCGGAGCGCTTCACCAGGAAGAAGAGGGACTACTGGAAAAGATGATGGCAGTAAATGTATACAGCGCTTATCATCTTACCCGGGCCTTATTACCCGCTATGATCACCCGTCGCAAAGGATATATTTTTAACATGTGTTCCACCGCCAGCTACCGGGCCTATCCCAACGGAGGCGCCTACAGCGTCACCAAATACGCCTTGCTCGGTTTTACGAAAAACCTGCGGGAAGAGCTGAAACAACACTACATCGGGGTTTCAGCGGTTAGTCCCGGCCCTACTTTAACCGCTTCCTGGGAAGGCTTTGACGCTCCCCCCAACAGAATGATGCCCCCCGAAGATATTGCCGCTGTAATATGGGCCGCCTGGACAATGGCAAAGCAAACCGTAGTGGAGGAAATTGTACTAAGACCTATGTTGGGAGATATTTAAACATCTTATTATATTGGATTTTTCAGCGGGCAGGGAATGTTCTTTTTCAAGATAACTGAATAGGAACATATTAGAATGATTTAACTAACTTTTAACGGGGTCTTACAGCGCTTCCGGCGCGGCTTTGGTTAAATTTGTTGACATAATTATGATGTACAGATTTTGCATAAGGAAGTGTATTTACGCCATTTTGATTTGTATAGGATCGGTAGCCTGTGCACAGGCACAGGAGTTCCGCTTTACTACCACTGTGAGCAATAATGCCGTGACGTTGGATGAACCATTCCAGATCCAGTTTATGATGGAAAATGGTGTTAATATTTCCAGTTTTACTCCCCCCAGTTTCAAAGACTTCGAAATACTGCAAGGGCCTTCTCAAATGCAGGGACAATCCATTTTCAATGGAAAACGTTCTGAATATATTGCATTAAGTTACCTGCTGCAACCCAAACATGTGGGCAGCTTCACCATTGCCGGCGCCCAGGCGCGTGTGAACGGCAACCTCGTTAAATCAAATCCGGTTTTAATTGAAGTCAGAAAAGGCAATGCCCAGCAACAGCAACAGCAGGCCGCACCTCCGTCGTCCGGTTTTCCGCCACACCGCGGATCCTCCGGTGGCAATGAAGATATCCAGGAAGGTATTCTTAAGAAAGGAGAAGACATCAATGAAAAACTGAGGAAGAATATTTTCCTGAAAGTAGATGTAGATAAAACCAATTTATACGAAGGCGAACAACTAACGGCTACGTATAAACTTTATACCCGACTCCCTACAAATTCCAGTGTCACCAAAGTACCGGCATTCAAAGGATTTTCCGCCAAAGACATTGAACTGCCCAACCCGCCACAGGCTACCGAAGAAAGGGTAAATGGCATCCCCTATAAGGTATTCACCATCCGGAAAACATTGCTTTTCCCGCTACAGTCAGGCACCCTCGAACTGGACCCTGTGGAAGTAGACAACCAGGTGCGCCTCGTGAAAATGGTGAGCAAAAAAGGTGGCAGCAGGGGCAGGGACCCTTTCGAAGATTTCTTCAATGATCCGGCTTTCAAAGATCCTTTCTTCGATGATTTCTTCAACCGCCCGGAAGTGGAATACCAGGATGTTCCTTACAAAATCCAGAGCAACCCGATAAAGATCAATGTTAAACCGGTTCCTGTAGACGGACGTCCCATCAGCTACAATGGTGCAGTAGGCAACTTTAACATGACTGCCGTGGTGGATAAAAAGAAACTCACCACCGATGATGCCCTCACATTAAAGGTAACCATCAGTGGCCAGGGTAATGTGAACCTGCTAAATTCCCCCAAGGTGGAAACACCTACCGGCTTCGAAAAATATGATCCGAAAGTAACCGACGATATAGAGAAAAACAGCAACCCGCTTTCCGGCAGCCGCACATTTGAATATGTGCTGATGCCACAGGAAGCAGGCGACCATACCATCCCTGCGGTGGAATTTTCTTACTTCGACCCGGCAGCCAACAGCTATAAAACATTACGCTCCCAACCCTTCAACATCCAGATTGAACAGGGCAAACATATTAAGCAGGATAAACAGGATTTCAGCGCGGGTAAAAATGAACTCGTGAAAAATGAAACCGGTATCCTCGACTGGACACGAAATCACAGCTGGTTTATTCTCAGCCCGTGGTTCTATGCACTGCTGCTATTGCCGCTGCTGATAGCTGCCGGCATTATCTTCTACAAACGCCGCAGGGACTACAACACTACCAATGCGGCAGTATTGAAGCACCGCTACGCGAATAAAGTAGCCCTGAAACGGCTGGAACTGGCTGCCCGCTACCTGAAAGAAGGTAAGGACAAGGCCTTCTATGAAGAAACATCACGCGCTGTTTGGGGATACCTCAGTTCCAAACTGAAAATACCAATGGCCGATCTGAGCAAACAACTGATACAGGATAAACTAAGTGCCCGGCATATTAATGGCAGCAATACAAACGACCTGTTTAACCTGATCGATAATTGTGAAGTAGCCTTGTATGCACCCGGACAGGATAACCGTAAAATGCAGGGAACTTACGAACAGGCGGTGAGCATTATCACCAACCTGGAAGATGCATTAAAGAATTAAACGAAATGCTGAACTATAGAAAAATTAAACCGGTATTATTGGCTTTTATATGCCTGCTGACTTTTACAGCAGGCCATGCACAAACGCCACCGCAAAATCAGCAGCAGCGGTTTGAAGAAGCGAACAAACTCTTTAATCAAAGTAAGTTCACGGAGGCAGCCAGGGTTTTCCAGCAGCTACTGGATGAAGGCCATACACAGAAAGCGCTTTACTTCAACGCGGGAAACGCCTGGTATAAAGCCGGTAAAACCGGGCAGGCGGTTTATAACTACGAGAAAGCATTGCAATTATCGCCCAACGATGAGGCCGTGAAACACAACCTTTCCATTGCCAACCAGAAAGTAAACGGCTTTGTGGAAGAATTGCCGATGGTGTTTTTCCAGCAGTGGTGGTTACAACTGCAACATCTCCATAAAGCCAATGGCTGGGCAGCAGGTACAGTTATTCTTTTCTGGCTGCTCATTGCGGCTATTGTGCTTAATGTATATATCCCAGGGTGGAGGAATAAATTTATACGCTGGGGCGCCTATGCACTGGGTGCCCTGTGCGCGTTGTACCTGGTTATGTCTGTAGATACTTACCTGTGGTCCAACAATCATGAAGCAGGTATTGTAATGAATGGTAATATCCGGGCAAAAACCTCCCCTGATGAAAACAGCCGGGATGCCTTTGAGGTGGGAGAGGGCATGAAGGTGCGGATCACGGATTCTACCCGCGATTTCTGTAAAATTGAGCTGGCGGATGGTAAAAACGGTTGGATCAGTTGTAACTATATCAAGCGGTTATAGCCTTTCAATACGCTGCAGGAAATCCTGCTTCTTATCCCGCGCCAGCGGCACACTGTATCCATCGCTCATAATAATCTCCCCGCCATCTCCCTTAATATATTTTTCCATAAAAGACAGGTTGATGAGGAAACTGCTGTGCACGCGGAAAAACCCTTTATCGGCAAGCCATTGCTCCATTTCTACCAGGGTGCAGCACACCATCACCGGCTTTTCCGGCTCCTGTAAATGCAACCGGGTTTGCGTACCCGCACCTTTGCAATAGATAATATTCCTGGCAGTAACCATACGTAAACCGTCTGAGGTAGGCAGCGCCAGCCGTTCATCCTGGTTCAGGTGTTCCTGCAGGAAATGGAGGAGGTTAACCACCTTTACCGCTGTAACAGCGGTAGATTGGGTACCAGCTTTTTCCACGGCGTCTTTCAGTTCTTTACTGTCAATAGGTTTAAGAAGATAATCCAATGCGCTGTGATGGATCGCCTGGAGGGCGTATTGATCATAGGCGGTAATGAAAATTACAGCGAAAGAGTGATAGTTACATTCTTCCAGCACCTGGAAGCCATCCATCCCGGGCATTTCTATATCCAGGAATACTAATTCAGGATGTAATTGTTCAATGGCGGCCAGGGCTTCAGTCCCACTGCTGCAAAGGGCTTGTACAGCAACGTGCGGGCAATATCTTTCCAACATCATGTGCAGCGCATCCCGACTGTGCTTCTCGTCGTCCACGATAATGGTACGCATGTAGGATCAGATTATGAAAGGTATTTCAGATGTAATGTTGTGGTAAAGTATATGGTCTTTGATTCCATTATCCACGTAGAAATTAAGCAATTTGCCGCACATTACCAATTAAAGCCTACCCCGCCAGGGATTGGCGGGCGGCTACATGCTGCATACTGATAATAAGGCGGTTACCGGAGGGCTCCCGCTCTTCGTTATATACCTGCAAAGATTTTATACTGGCTTTCATGTGATACTTTTCGCTCATCATATACAGCCGTTCCGAGGCAATATCTATACCCGAAGCCTGCCGTTCACCAGTGCCATCCAGCATTTCGGTGATCAGGATACCGTTGTCTTCCAGCTGGATCTGGAGCCGGTCGTTTTCTTTTGAGAGGATGATCCGGAGCTGTCCGCCCGATTTCTCGGGCCGTAGCAGGATCCTGTGCCAGATGGCGTATTGTACATAAGGCTGGATGATCAGGGGAGGGATAAGAGTGAACTGCCGGTTCACCTCGGGGCTTACTATCAGCTGGTAGTTGAATTGTTCGTCGAAACGCAGTTGTTCCAGCTGGATATACAGTTCCAGGGCGTCCAGCTCGTCCTGGAGGGAGATCCATTCCTTATTGAAATTACCGATCATTAACCGCATGAGCCGGGAAAAGCGGGTAAGATACAGCGATGCCATGTCCGTACTGGTAGTAAGAATATAGTGGTGGATAGCGTTAAGGCTGTTGAATATGAAATGCGGGTCCATCTGCGC
>NZ_DATMTE010000510.1:0-1961 GCF_035564935.1 Chitinophaga sp.
CAAAAATTTCAAGCTGAAGATCCGGCATGGCAGGATGTAATAATTTTAAAATAAAATCGCGGGTGGCGTTACGGTCCTTGCTGCCTTCAGGCCCCGTGTGATTAATAAAGTCCGGGGCCACTATTTCTTCAAAAGCCTGCAGGTTGCCTTTCACGAGGAACTCTTCATTAAAGCGTTTTACCACTGCTTTATTCTTTTCGGATAATGTTTGCATTTTCTTTTTTTTATGCACACAAAATTATCGCGGAATATTTACGGCGGGTAACGGGAAAAGCTCAGATGATCGCCTTTTTGGCTCTGACATGATTGGGAGTAACGCCGTAGCGCAGTTTAAAGATGCGGATAAAATGCGACGTGCTTTCAAAGCCACAAGTGGCGGCGATTTCGGCTACCTGTTGTGTAGTGGATTCCAGCAATGTATGTGCATAAGACAGCCGTTGTTCGTTGATCCACCGGCGGGGAGATGTTTGATACTGCTGCTGGAAATCACGTTTAAAAGAAGCCAGGCTGCGCCCCGATAATCTTGCCATCTCCTCCAGGGTAACCGGCTGGAACAGGTGTTGTTTTACGATAAAGCTAATATCCTGTGGTTGCGCATATACAATTTGCTGCATAAAGGCAAGTACACAAGTATGTTGTGGTGTACCCAGCAACAAAAGGAATGCTTCGTATAATTTCACAGACAGCAAAGCAGTCATGGTGGATGGCTCCTGCCTGAAGTAGGCGGTATATTGTTCCCTGAAGGCCTCCAGCAAAGGAGTTACGGGAACCGTGAGATAGTTGGTGGCAGCAGCTTTTACCGGCGTAGTGTAATTGTATTTGTGCAGGAACCTGCGCAGTTGTTCATCTGAAAAATATAACAGCAAACTTTGAAACTGTAATCCATCTTCCACAAAATCTGACATCACATAGAATCCGCGTTTCATTAACAACATAGAACCGGCTTCTACTTTCACGGTATGCTGATCGAAATGCAACAACTTATGTCCTGTTAATACGAATATCATTACATTTTCCGTCAGGAATATGGTGCGCTTGTCGGCTTTGTTTCTTTGCTTCAGCTGGGCGAAATGGAAGTTGCCTGCTTTCAGGATCTGTTGTCCCTCCTGGTTTGTGGGAAATTTGACTAGCATGGGGTAAAGGTAAGGGAATTTGGTTTTTAACCTTTCCCCAACCCAAACGTTACTATTAATGGCAGCATTTTTGAAACCATTTCCAAAACCTGATGCTATGCGTCTTCTCATTATTTTCTTTTCGCTTCTATCCGCTACTACTGCGGTAACCGCCCAGCAAACCGCCTGGCTTATCACTCCGGGAAAATCTATCGGGCAGATAAAACTTGAAGCTCCGGCCCAGAGCCTTTCTGTATTGGGGAAACCGGACGGCGGCGATGCTGCTATGATGAAGGCCTGGCGGATCTGGTACAGCCGTAAAAAAGATAACAGTATCGATTCTTCACATATGCTGGCAGTATTTACTGCCATGCGCACCCAGGATACACAATATGTAAAACAGATCCGGGTAAATTCACCAAAGTTCAGAACCGCCAGAGGGGTGGGACCCGGAAGTACTATTGCTGCTATCAGGAAAGCATATCCTGATGTGCAAAAAGCACAGGCTTATGAATCTGCTAATAAGGCGAGAAAGATTGTGGTATACGAAGACAAGAAACTGGGAATTGCTTTTGAAACGGCTAATTCCCGGAAAAGAAAACCGGTTTGTTCTATGGTAGTTGTTTTTGATCCCGGAGAATCTGCTGCGGGAGTCCTGGATTTTCATGCAGGGTTTGATCTTATGAACCCTGTGGCGCCATAGCGTTACGGCGATTTTTATCTTATCTCATTTGCCGGTCCGTTCATGATTGCATGCCCGGGGATGTTCATCTGGCAGCGTTAAAAAACTACCTGGTGTGTAGCTTTAATCACTGAAATGACAAATATGCTTTGTGTATGACTCAGGTT
>NZ_DATMTE010000511.1:0-7805 GCF_035564935.1 Chitinophaga sp.
ACTGTGGTTTGAATGCTGTGCCGTACCACGGACAACTTACATTCGGTGAACCTTCCATTATAATTCCCGGCGCAGAAAATCCTTCATTTTCACATTCAACAGCCACTGGTTGTTAACCGGCTGATTGGTATAGGGCAGGGATGGCATATACGGAACAGGTCCAAATTCCGGGCAAATACACATTTGCGTGTTACCCTGGCTGCTGTTGAACTGAATAATTTCCTGCCACCAGTTCACAAATGTATGCAGGGCAGCTTCCCATTCCGGTACAAACGGATCAGTTACCTGCGGCGATTGCGTATGGCCCACCCTCGCATGAATATGCCCGGTATGCTGTATGGCGCGTTCCAGGCTGGGCCGCTGATCTTCGAGAAAGCTCTCAGACACCGCGCACCAATGTGAAAAATCCGCCGTAATTTTTAACGCAGGATACCTGTCCAGGAACTGTAGCAGCTGGGCCGGGTGAAATGTGAAGCGCCCGCGGTGCGTTTCATGATAAACCGGCACACCGGTACTTTCCTGAATCAAAAATGCATCTTCAATAAGCTGGCAATTCTGCGCAAAAGACCAGAAATCCTTACCCGTATGTGAGTTGATAAATAACGGTCCCAAAGCGGCCAGTTCTTCCAGCCGCCTTATATAACGCCTCCTATAGGTTGCAAAATCTTCGTTCAACGAAGGCAAATATTGCTGGGCAACAAAAAGCAACCTGTTATCATTTAAATATCTTACCAATTTCTTCCGATGGTCTTCGTTATCCGGCAGATTTATTTCCACACCATCAAAACCCGCTTCCATAACCCGCTCAACGAAGACCTCAGGACCAATAGTTTCACTTCCCCAGAAAGGGCATAAATATTTTATTTTCATATTGCCTGGTTTCCATTGGTTAACCCGGCCGGATCATAAATGACAGGGAAAAACTTCCCTTCCATTTTTTGGCCGGTTTTAATGGCCGGCACTCCTTTTAATACCGCCTCGTTGCTATTGGACATTACGCCGTCGGCAAAAACGTTCAATACAAACGCCCGCCTGCTGCGGTCTGAAAAATTTTCATATGAGCCATGCACTAATAATGGGTGATGAAAAGAAGCATATCCCTTCTTCATTTCAATGGCAACCGGATGAAACGCCTGTTTTTGTTCTTCGCTTAACAGGCCCTTCAAATCATCCATCTCCCCGGTTAAAACGGGCCTGTCCAATAAGCCCCAATGGTGGCTTTGGGGAATATAATGCAGGCAGCCATTCTCCTTTGAAGCATCATCAAGGCCAACCCAACAGGTTAAATGATTCATTGGAACTGTTCTTGTCCAATACGAATAATCCTGGTGCCATGCAACCACTCCCCCATGCCTGGCCGGTTTACAAAATAACTGGTCATGCCAAAACCTGACAGCTACATTTCCGAGCAACTGGCTTGCAGCCATTACAAATGCAGGGTTCCAAAGTATATCATGAAAGCCGGGAGTGATCCTCCAATGTCCCAGGGAATGAAAAATCACCGTATTGGGGTCTGTGGACTCATTCGAATGAAACTCGTAAAACAAGTGGTGCCTGGGATGTTTAGGGTCCTGGATCTCTGTAAGCTCACGATTGAGCCGGTCAACCTGCCATTCGTCGAGCAACTTAACATTTGAAAGATAACCATACCTGTTAAAATAGGATATTTGATCATCTGTCAACCTGTATTTCCCCCATTCTTCCGGGGATGCCGGCACTTCAAAAAGATCCGAAACCAAATAATTATAATCAGCAAGATCCTGTGATAGTTCCATATGTTCCATGTTTTATTCTAATTTTGTTCAAAACGAAATTAACCTGGTCTTTCTTAAAAAGTGACAACTATTATAACCAGATTGTATCCTATCTTGTCAATGAGAAAAATGGAAGATCATCTCCCGTATGAAAGCGCAGTTTGAACATATATCACCACCCGATGGCTATTCCATCCATGCTTTTGAGTACTGCGACCAGGTATTTGACGCTCCATGGCATGTTCACCCGGAAAATGAACTCACCTACATCAAAGGCAGCAAGGGATTAAGGTATGTGGGGAACCAGGTAAACCCGTTTGAGGCGGGCGATTTTGTGCTGCTTAAAGGGAATGTGCCACATTGCTGGAAGAACCCCGAAAACAATTCCGAAACAGCCCATTCAATAGTCATTCAATGGAAAGACGGCCTGTTTCCGGACCTGCCCGAATTTCAGCCAATAGCTGATTTGCTGGCCCGTTCCAGTCATGGGATCCTGCTCAACGCCGGCTTGTTCCCCAGCCTGGAAAAGCGGCTTCTTGCCATTGTTCGCTCAGCTCCACTGGACAGGTACATTTTGTTACTGGACCTGCTGAAAGAAATATGCAAATTACCAACCTCTCAGCGTATCTGCGAAATCAGCTTCGCCAACGAACTAAACCTGCAAACAAACCAAAGAATCGAAAAAATAATCTGTTATGTTAAATCTCATTATCACAAACCTGTTACACTTTCTGAAATGTCTGCCCTGTGCAACATGAAAGAAGAATCGTTCTCAAGATTTTTTAGTAAAACGATGAAGAAGGCTTTTTCCACCTATCTTACAGAATACCGGCTTGCTATGGCCTGTAAGCTGCTTATCGACAGCGACCTGTCTGTTGCTGAAATTGCCTATTCATGCGGATTCGGTAGTATGGCTTTCTTTCACAGAAAGTTCAAACAGCACCGTCAATCATCTCCGTTCAACTACAAAAAAAAGTTTCTTGACAGTTAAAAAAACAATAGCTGAAACGCTTTAAGGGACAAGCGGCGCTTTGCCACCTGCCCCTTTTCATTTCCGGTTGATGTATACACTTACTTTACCGCGTTGCTTTTAAAAAACCCGTCTACTTCCTTCACCCACAGTTCCGGCAGTTCCAATGCTGCAAAGTGGCCGCCTTTTTCCATCACCGTAAACTGTTGCAGGTTCACTTTTCTTTCCGCCCATTCCTTCGGCGTTGGAGCATCACCGGGGAATATGGCAACCCCTGTAGGTACATTTACTTTCTGGCCGGAAGCCAGCTGCTGAAAAGCGCCTACAGCATAGGTGCGCATAGACGAATTAATTGTTTGGCTTACCCAATAGATCATAACATTTGTAAGCAGTTCATCTTTTGTGAAATGATCTTCAATAGTACCATCCTGTGTACTCCAGGCTTTGAATTTCTCGATGATCCAGGAAGCAAGACCTACAGGAGAGTCATTTAATCCAAAAGCCTGCGTTTGCGGCTTGGTAGCCTGCAGCATGGCGTAGGCGCCTTCCCTGA
The DNA here is from genome assembly GCF_035564935.1 of Chitinophaga sp. Lineage (GTDB taxonomy): Bacteria > Bacteroidota > Bacteroidia > Chitinophagales > Chitinophagaceae > Chitinophaga. The sequence goes on from NZ_DATMTE010000511.1 coordinate 3,278, forward strand.
ACCACCATTGCTGAATAAACTGTCCGAACTCCTGCTCGGCTTTAGACATGGTGCTCCAGTCTTCCGAACCATTAGGATACCCAACGTCCGACAGGTGAACAGCAGCTACGTTTTCAGGATAAAGATTGGCGATAGACTTAGCGATGTTGCTACCTATGTCCCCTCCTGCCACCAGGAAAGTTTTGTAGCCAAGCGCATCTTTCATCAGCGTTGCGATAATTTTGGCGGAGCCGTCGTCTGTCATGGCTACATGACTGGAAAAACCGAAACCGGGAATGGAAGGCACCACTATGTCGTAATCTCCTGTTAATAAAGGAATCACTTTGTGATAGCGGTAAAAGCAATCGGGCCATCCATGCAGGAGCAATAAAGGTTTGGCATGGGGGTTTTTACTTTTGATGTGCTGGAAGTGAATGGTCATCCCGTCTATTTCTGCCGTGAACTGTGGGATTTCGTTGAGCGCAGCTTCCTGTTTGCGCCAGTCGTAACCATTTTGCCAGTAGTCAGCAAGGCTTTTAAGGAACACGGGGTCTGTGCCATAATTCCAGCCAATGCTATCCGGGGCATCAGGCCAGCGGGTTTGGCGGAGCCGGTTTTGGAGATCGTTCAGTACAGTTTCCTGTACATTAATTCTGAAGGGCTTTACAGTGTACATATAGGTTTTTGTTTTAGGTTGTCCAATGGCAGATACTGTTATAACAGCGATCGTTAAAAAGAAGAAGATCTGTTTCATAGTTGCTTATTTGATGAAACAAAGATCCAAACGGGTGGTGACAGCTGTATGTCAGTTGTAAACCGGCTTTCAAAAATAAATAATCCAGGTCATCTCATCTTTCTCAGCGGTCGTATTATTAAGCGGAGCGACTGGTCTTTCGTAAAGTAAGCCACCACCCAGTTATACAATGTTTTGAAACGATTGCCGTAGCTCACGAGGAAAGTGAGGTGAATAAAAAGCCAGATAAACCAGGCGATAAAGCCTTTGAAGTGAAGTTTAGGTTTGGGGATATCTGCCACTGCTTTATTGCGGCCTATAATAGCCATATTACCTTTATCAAAATAACGGAAAGGTTTAAGGGGTTTGGAGGCTGCAAGCGCCGCAAAATTCTCGCCCAGCCGGGTGCCTTGCTGGATGGCCACCTGGGCCAGCTGCGGATGCCCGTCGGGGAATGCAGGATCAGTGGTTTGCAAACAAATGTCGCCTATAGCGTAAATATCTTTCAACCCTTTTATTTCATTAAACTCGTCTACAAGCAGTCTTTTTCCCCGGCCATAACATTCGGCGGGAATACCTTCTGCAACAGGAGCGGTTACACCTGCCGCCCATACCACTGTTTTGGTAGCAATGGTGTCCCCGTTGGAAAAGATCACTGTATCATTTACATAATCTTTTACCTGCATGCCCAGCTTTATTTCCACCCCCATCCTGATAAGCGCGTTATATGCGTCGCGTTGCGACTGCTCACTCATGGCGGCCAGCACTTTTTGAATGCCATCTACCAGGTAAATATGCGATTCATATCCTTTGCCGGCTATTTCAGGATAATCTTTCGGTACTACTTCCTTTTTCAGCTCTGCCAGCAGACCGGACACTTCCACGCCGGTGGGCCCGCCCCCTACCACTACAATGGTGAGCAGCTTTGTTCTTTCTTCCGGGTTGGTGGTAAGCGCGGCTTCTTCCATTATCTGCAGGAAGTGATTGCGGAGTTCCAGTGCATCATTCACTGTTTTCATGGGCATGGCATTGCGCTGCACATTTTCCATTCCAAAATAATTGGTGGCGGTGCCATATGCCAGCACCAGGTAATCGTATTCCAGGGTAGTAGTGGAAAGTACCACTTTTTTCTCTTCCGGTATTACCTTCAGAAATTCCCCGATCACGAAACGGGCATTTTTGTTTTTTCGCAGCAATTTCCTGAACGGGTAGCTGATATCCGTGGGGTCCAGGAACGCCATAGACACCTGGTATACCAGCGGGGGAAAATAATTATAATTATTCCGGTCTACCAATGTAACCGTAAATTCTTCTTTGCGGGCCAGTTTCCTCACCAGGTTAATTCCTGCAAATCCACCGCCTATAACAACAATATGTTTCATAATATGATCTTTGCTGTAAAAAAGTGAAGGCAATTTTGTTGCCGTATTGTAAGTTTCTCTTCTTTATAGTTATTTATGGCAGATAACAGTTTTGTAAGATGATTTGTTCCGCCTGCTTCACGGAAGGCAGGTTCCTTTGTATAGGTATTGTACATCCATGTGCCCGGAAAATTAATTGTCAATTTGACGATTAATAAATAAAAATCACTATTTTTCGTCCGCGGTACAGGGGAACAGGAAAAAGCTGTTGACCCGGCGCCTCATTATCTGGATAAATTTCACGTTATAATGTTCTTTATGAAAAAGATATGCCTCTTTATCGGTATCTGCGCAGCGTCTACTGCATGGGCGCAGGTAAAGGATTATCCCGTAAAATCAGTTGGTTTCACTTCGGTACAGCTCACTGACAGCTTCTGGCTGCCACGCCTGCGTACCAATCACCTGGTAACTATTCCCGCGTCATTTGAACGTTGTGAAAACACCGGCAGGGTAAAGAATTTTGAGATGGCGGCAGCCCATTCAGGGAAGTTCTGTACTACGTTCCCGTTTGATGATACTGATATCTATAAAACAATTGAAGGGGCTTCTTTTTCCCTGAGCCTTTTCCCCGATAAAAAACTGGAAGCATATATTGATTCCCTGATCGTAAAAGTGGGCAGGGCGCAGGAACCGGACGGCTACCTGTATACCGCCCGTACCATTAACCCCGCGGCCCCACATGCGTGGGCCGGACCGGAAAGATGGGTAAGGGAACGGGAGCTGAGCCATGAGTTGTACAACTCCGGCCACCTGTACGAAGCCGCTTTTGCCCATTATTATGCCACCGGTAAAAAAACGCTGCTGAACATCGCCCTTAAAAATGCCGACCTGGTTTGCAGCGTATTCGGCCCGGGTAAAAGACAGGTAGCGCCGGGTCATGAAATTGTGGAAATGGGACTGGTAAAGCTGTACCGCATTACGGGCAAAGCCGCTTACCTGGAAACGGCAAAGTTCTTTATTGAAGAGCGCGGTCATTATAACGGCTACGACCGCAACAGTAAAGACCCTTGGAAAAGCGGGGCCTACTGGCAGGACGATAAGCCCGTTACCGAGCAATATGAAGCGGAAGGCCACGCGGTACGGGCGGGCTACCTTTACGCCGCCATGGCGGACGTAGCTGCTCTCACCGGCGATAAAAGCCTGCTCCAGGCGGTAGATACCATCTGGCAGAACATGGTATCCTACAAAATGTATGTACAGGGCGGGCTGGGCGCAGTGCCTTCCGGGGAACGGTTTGGCAACAACTACGAACTGCCCAATACCACGGCCTATAATGAAACCTGCGCGGCCATTGCAGGCGTGTACTGGAATTACCGGATGTTCCTGCTGCACGGGGATGCAAAGTATATGGATGTTTTGGAGAAGATGTTGTACAACGGGCTGATTTCCGGGTTGGGACTGGATGGTAAGTCTTTTTTCTACAGCAACGCCATGCAGGTAAAGCATTCCTTTACCCACAAACAACTGGAACCTGAACGTGCAGGCTGGTTTGAGTGCTCCTGCTGCCCTACCAACCTCACCCGCCTGATCCCTTCCATCCCGGGTTATGTGTATGCACAAAAAGACAGTAATGTGTATGCAAATCTTTTTGTTGCCAGCAGCGCTACCCTGAAAGTAGCCGGCCACACCGTTGCTATTAACCAGCAAAATCAATATCCCTGGAACGGCAACCTGGTGTTCACTATTTCTCCCGCCAAAAAACCGGCGGCATTCAACTTCCTGGTACGTATCCCCGGATGGGCGCAGAATACCGCCGTTCCTTCCGGCTTATACACTTTTGCCGGCAACAATACCCCGCCCCCGGTGATCCGGGTAAACGGCGTTCCGGTAACTTACCACATGGAAAAAGGATATGCCGTGCTTGCACGTACCTGGAAAAAAAATGACCGGGTGGAAGTAGTGCTGCCAATGGAAGTGAGGAAGATAAAAGCAAATGAACACGTAAAAGAGGACGCCGGCAAGGTGGCCCTGCAACGCGGCCCATTGATCTATTGCGGCGAATGGGCCGATAACAACGGCAGCACCGGCAACATCATTATCCCTTCCGAAGCCGTTTTTGCCACTGCCTGGCGTCCGCAGCTGCTGAACGGCGTAACCGTTATCACCAGCCAGGTACCGGTAGTAAAAGTGAGCAATAACGGGGAACAGGTATCCACCTCCTCACAAACGTTTACAGCTATCCCGTATTATGCATGGGCCAACCGGGGTAAAGGGGAAATGATGGTGTGGTTCCCGGAAAAGATAACAGATATTGACCTGCTCAGCAGCAAACCGGAAGATAAAATTATACTGAAGTAATTCCTTGTACGTTCTTCTCACTCTTCAGCGGTAAAACCACTCTGATCCAGGGGCTGCCAGGGCAGTTACAGTATATGTTGCTACCAGTTTGCAGCCC
>NZ_DATMTE010000512.1:0-4942 GCF_035564935.1 Chitinophaga sp.
GTGCTCACCCGGTATCCTGTATGAATTTTTATCGACCCCTGCTGGTTTACAGGAGTGGTTTGCCGATAGGGTTGATTTCAGGGATAATGTTTTCTCCTTTTCATGGAACGGTACGGCTGAAGAAGCGGAAGTACTGGAACAGGAGGAAGATGAGTATATCCGGCTGCACTGGACGCATGCTCCCAAAGACGAATATTTTGAGTTCCGCATACAAATTTCTGAAGTAACGAATGAAACTATCCTGGTAGTAAAAGATTTCGCAGAGAAGAAAGAAGTGAAGGACCAAAGTCAGCTCTGGGAATACCAGGTGAAAGACCTTTTCCACCGCATAGGCAGTTAAGCTTTATTTTCAAGAATATTGAGTAGCGTAGCATAGGCTTCCACTACCTCAGTTATGATTTTTCCCCAATGACCGATCACGAAAGGTTTAGCTATTTTAACAAAATCGTTCTGGCTGATCAGCGTTTTCCACTCATTTAAATCCAGGGTATCTATGAAACGATAGTTTCCATTTTCAAAGTCATGCTCCCAGGGATCTTCCTGTACATACACCTGAAATCCGGCAGCCGCCAGCTTTGTGTAACTGTTTTCCAGTGCAGCATTGTAATGTTGCTTTACATTACCTCCCAGGTGCAGGGTGGCGCTGAAGTAATGTCCCCACCAGAACATGGTGCGGAAAGCAAAAACCCCTGTTTTACTGAAGTAACGCGGATAGTCCAGCATTACCCAGGGTAACCCTTTGTATTGCTCACCTTTGGATATTTTACCTCCCTGCAGCAGCCATTCCGGTTTAAAGGGGAACCCACTGTTACGGTCGTACGCTGCCAGGGCTTCCTGCAGCTTTCCCATCAACCCCATTACCTTCTCTATTGCGCTGTTTTTCAGGAGAATAAAATGCGTACTTTCTATAACGGCTGCTTCTTCCGGCGTTAATTCAAAACTTTTCATATAAATTTTAACGGTATTTTCAGGTTCTCCTTAACACTCCTTTGTGAAATCGTGCTAACTTTACCATTTAGGAGTATCCTGACCAGTAGATACGAAGATCGGGATTCCATTTTTTTAATACCGCATTATCAGTGAAAAAACTCGACAAGCTAATTATAAAAACCTTTCTGGGTCCCTTTGTAGCCACTTTCTTTGTTACCTTATTTGTACTGGTAATGCAGTTCCTCTGGAAGTATGTGGACGACCTGGTGGGTAAAGGCCTGGATACGGGTGTGATCATCCAGCTTATCGCCTATACCAGCGCCACGCTGGTAACACTGGCCCTGCCGCTGGCGGTATTATTGTCGTCTATCATGACCTTTGGTAACCTGGGAGAGAGTTTTGAGCTGGTAGCATTAAAATCTTCCGGTATTTCCCTCTTACGTTTTATACGTCCGCTGCTGGTAGTATGTTCCATTATTGCTTTCCTGGCCTTCCTGTTTGCCAACTATGTGATCCCCGTGGCCAACCTGCAGGCCAAATCGCTGCTTTATGACATTACCAATTCCAAACCAGCCTTTAATATTAAGGCAGGCGTATTTTATAAAGATATTCCCGGCTATACCATCAAGGTAGCGCAGAAGGACAAAGATAACCAGACCATTCACCAGGTGATGATCTTCGATCACCAGAGTGGCGGAGGCGACCGGATCATCCTGGCTGAAAAGGGACAAATGGTACTTACCGCCAATAAACGCTTTCTGTATTTTATCCTGGACAACGGGTGGAGATATGAGGAGCGGAACAACCGCGGCTACACGGTTCCCGGCGACATGATAAGGCTTGGTTTTAAAAAATACAGCAAGGCGTTTGACCTCAGTTCATTTGCCTTCAACCGCCTGAATATGGACCTTTTTGCATCCAACCAGCAGATGCTGAATGTAAGGCAACTGGATGTAGCTATAGATTCCCTGCAGAAAGTGGAGAACCAGTTCAGCAAAACGGTCAATTCGTATGTAACGGTACGTTATCCCTTCTTCAAATGGAAAGATTCTGCCTGGGCAGCCAGCGCGCCACCGGTGAAAGTGAAGGATTTTGAAGACATTGTACCCGAAAAAAGCCGCCGTAATGTGCTGGACAGGGCAGAGCAGAATGTGCGTGAAACCCAGAGCGCCCTTGAACAGCCTACCCAGGAGTTTGAAGATAAGCATAGCGTTATCCTGATGCACAAAGTGGAATGGCAGCGCAAATTTACCCTTGCTGCGGCCTGTATCGTTATGTTCCTGATAGGCGCCCCGCTGGGATCTATTATCAGGAAAGGCGGATTGGGTACGCCACTGGTGTTTGCCGTGATCTTTTTCGTGATTTTTAACGTATTTTTCATGATCGGTGAAAAGATGGCCAGAAGCGGCGTGATGTTCACCTGGTCGGGGATGTGGCTATCAAATATGGTATTACTCCCCATTGCAGGTTTCCTTATTGTTAAGGCTATGAATGATTCACAGCTTTTTAATAAAGAATACTATTTTCGCGTTATTCAACAAATAAAAAAGTTCTTATATAGATTTAGAAAGAAAGAAGTTCTTAAAGAGATTTAAGACTAAGCAACCTACAATTTAAAACCTACAGAATTGAAAACGCTGTTTACACTGTTCAGAAAGAACTCCTGGTTCTTCCTGCCCTTCCTGCTATGGCTAATAGTAGGCGGAGTAATGCTAACAACCTACAGTCAGCGGGACCTGTTTCTCAGTATTAACGGGGAACATTCCGACTGGGGGGATGTAATTGTTACCGGGTTAACCTACCTCGGTGATGGTATTATGTTTGGAATAGTGCTGTTCCTGATGCTGATTACCCAGCGGTTCAGGCTATTCTTTATCGGGTTGGCTGTGCTGCTGCTGGTCACTATTATAGTGCAGGTGGCCAAACATTATTATAATGCGCCGCGGCCTATCTCCTTTTTTGGCGATGAAACGGCCACGCTGGTGCATACCGTAAAATGGGTAAATGTGCACAGCAGCTGCAGTTTTCCTTCCGGTCACTCTGCAGCAGCCTTCGGTATGTTCAGCTTCCTGGCTGTTATAGGGCGCAATAAAAAGCTGGGATTATTGTTATTAGTAATGGCGCTTTGCGCCGGCTATTCCCGCATTTACCTGGCGCAGCATTTTTTTGCGGATGTATATGTGGGTAGTATTGTAGGTACCCTGAGTACTGTTATTGTATATGGACTTTTTAAATTCCGGGATACCACGTCGTCTCCGGAAGTATGTGCAGAGGCGCTGTTACAGGCCAATGCCACAACATAGCAAGGTATAGGACGAACGGCTGGTAAGTGGCCGTTCGTCATCCAATTTTTTAAATACTTTCAATGAAATACCTATTGATTGCCCTGGTGGCCGCTTTACTATTTATACCTTTTTTGGGGGCTGTACATTTATTTGACTGGGATGAGATCAACTTCGCAGAAGCAGCCCGGGAAATGATAGTAAGCCACAACTACAGCCAGGTGCAGATCGATTTCCGTCCTTTCTGGGAAAAACCACCCTTATTTATATGGATGCAGGCAGCCAGCATGCACCTTTTCGGGATCAATGATTTTGCCGCCCGTTTTCCCAATGCCATCATCGGTATTGCCACTTTGATCAGTTTATTTGCTATTGGTAAAAAAACAGTGGATGAAAGATTTGGTTTCTGGTGGGCCCTGGTATATGCCGGTTCCTGGTTACCGCATTTCTATTTTAAATCCGGTATTATTGATCCCACTTTCAATTTTTTTATTTTCCTGGCTATCTACTTTGCCTATCGTATCGGGTATAACAGCAAACCCTTCCGCATGGCCATTCTCAGCGGCTTATTCCTGGGGTTGGCGGTGTTAACCAAAGGACCGGTAGCTATATTGGTAGCTTTGCTGTGCCTGCTGGTGTACTGGATCTGGAACAAAGGAAAGATCAGTATCCGGTTTTCCCATATAGGATTAATTGCCCTGTTTGCCTGCATTACCACCCTGCTGTGGTTCGGGTATGAAATTATTGCGCATGGCTGGTGGTTTGTAAATGAGTTTGTGGCTTACCAGATACGCCTGCTCACCACAGAGGATGCGGGTCATGGCGGTCCGTTCTTTTATCACTGGATTGTGCTGCTGATAGGTTGCTTCCCGGCAAGCACCTTTCTTTTTACTTATCTGCAGAGCAGGAAAAAGACGATTTACTCCACTCCTGCTGCCATCGAGTTAAAAGATTTCAAAGTGTGGATGTGGGTACTATTCTGGGTGGTGCTGATCCTTTTTTCCATTGTAAAAACCAAGATTGTACATTATTCCTCGCTCTGCTATTTCCCTTTGTCGTTCCTGGCGGCCTGGCAGGTATACCTGCTTTCCGAAGGCAAGCAACGGTTACGCGGCTGGAATACCGCACTGATACTTTTCATTGGGATAGTACTGGGAATTGCGATTGCCGCATTGCCATTGGTAGGCGTTTACAAAAATATGCTGATCCCTTACATCGGCGATAAATTTGCCGTAGCCAACCTGCAGGCCGATGTGCCCTGGTCTGTACTGGAAGCGGGATATGGGGTAGGCTATATCATACTGGTGATAGTGAGCAGCGTGCTGCTAATGCGCAAACAGATCAGTAAAGGGCTGTTGTGTTTGTTTGTCAGTACCATATTGGTGATACAGGTAACGGTGGTACACTTTGTACCCAAAGTAGAGGCTTATTCACAGCGGGCTGCGATCGATTACTTTATTTCCCTGCAAGGGAAAGACGTATATGTGAAAGCGTTAGCCTATCATAGTTATGCACAGCATTACTATTCGAGGGAACAACCACATGCCAATAAGAACTATTATAATGAAGACTGGCTGCTGAACGGGCAAATAGACAAACCTGCCTATTTCATTTGCCGTATCACAGACAGTGAGCCTTACCGGCATCATCCCAACCTGGAAGTGATCGGCGAAAAGAACGGGTTTGTGTTCCTGAAGCGGAAATAATCGCGCGAATTTTGTCTGACTCAG
>NZ_DATMTE010000513.1:0-5812 GCF_035564935.1 Chitinophaga sp.
TCGCGAGGTCATTGGTAAAGGAAAACCAGTTCAACCCTGCCGCCGGATTCCCTGTAAACTTAAACGTTAGTTGATGCGTTCCCGTTAGTTGCTTAACGGGTATGCGGATAGTTGTGTATGCTTTCGATAACGCAGCTGGCAGCGTTACCAAAGCATAGGGATGCAATGAATCTTTATCTGCATACACCTCAATATGTCCCTGACCCGGGGAAACCCGTAGCAGGAGATATTTATAACCATTTTCAAAATCCACGCGGTTAAACCGGATCCATGCCCCATCTGTTAAATGGCCAATATCCTGCTCCCCGGGGTGGCTTGTATTAGCGCTGGCCTTTACACGTGCCAGGTATATTTCGTCATACATCTCTGCCTGCACCAATGAGGAAGCTTTAAAAAGATTGGGGGGACCCTGGCGTGTATTCATCCGGAACCAGTTGAAATCAACAAAACCACCGGGCTTCCGGGTAGCATAATTAAACAACGTAAACCTGTTTCCTGTAAACATCTTCAGGTTAAATTGCATATCCAGGGTATCGCCGATTGGAATAAACCTGCGGTTATCAAAACTATAATAAAAATGAGCCTGGTTGCTAATCGTATTTACGGATGCTTTTAAGAAGATCACCTGCCTTTTCCCTAAGGCAATACTGTCGATGGTTTTCCCGGCATTTTTCATGATTATAAACTTCGAGCGCTCCCCTGCCTTTACACCTATCAGCGCATGAGGGATCTGCAGTACGGCAAGGCCTGCGATATCGCCTGCCTGCATCCGGCTTACATCCAGTTCCGTAGTGGCATCCGAGAAAGGACCGAATATGCGTTGCGTTAAGGAGTTTTTTGCCTGGGGAAGATCAGCGGTGATATTGCTGGTAGTTAACCGCAGGTACCCCTTGCGTTCCGCCAGGGACCATGCACTGTTGTCGGGGTTATGGTTCCACGACCACTGCATCCCCAGCTTACCGGTATTAAACTCGTCGCTGGTGGGCAGCACACGCACCGGTGCACTTCCTCCGGTATTGGGTTTGGTATGGGTAACTACGGCCCGACCGTCTTTCCCCACCATAGGCCAGCCATCTACCCACTGAACCGGTTGCAGGGTGGGCACCCTCCCTACACCTACCCTGTCCTGGAAAATGACGCTCCACCATTCCCCTGTTTGCGTTTCAACCAATGCGCCCTGGTGTACTCCCTTACCATGGAGATTCATATCATCCCGCAACACAATTTTTTCTTCATAGGGGCCATAAATATTTTTTGACCGCAGGCAGCACTGGTAACCGTCGCCGCCTCCATAAGTGGCATAAATATAATAGTACCCGTTTATCTTGTAAACATGCGCTCCTTCCAGCCCGGGTCTTTGTACTTTATCAAATACAACGCTGTCCCGGCTAACCGGTGCAAGGGCGGAGTCCACTTCTGTCACCGATATCTTAGAATAGCCATGCGCCACGTAGATGCGCCCGTCGTCATCAAAAAAAAGCCCCGCATCGTAATATGGTCTTGCCAGCTTTCGTATTTCCCAGGGGCCTTCCGCCTTTGTTGCCGTGCATAAAAAACCTCCTTCATCCAGCGTAAGGAAAAGGATATGGAATTTCCCGTTGTGGTAACGGATACTGCTGGCCCACTGCCCTTTTCCATAGCGGTTACCGCCGTTTAAATCATAAAACGGATGTTGCTTAAATTGCTGCACTGCATGGGAAGCATACTCCCAGTTCACCAGGTCCCTGGATTTCAGCACAGGAACACCCGGAAAAAAATACATGCTGGTTGTAACCATATAGTAAGTATCTCCAACGCGGATAACATCATTATCCGGGAAATCGGCCCAGATAACCGGGTTCGTAAAAGTGCCATCCTCATTGTCCGACTGCTGTGCACGCAATGAAGTGCCAACAAGCAGGAAAAGTATCACGAAGCATTGTTTCAAATTTCTTGCGGATAAATTGTTACACATCTTTATAAAATTATAGCAGCATGCTGTCGTTTTGTCTATGCCAGACATTCCGTCACACTGGCAGCTACCAGCGTTAAAACAAAAATACCAGGACCGCCTTTCAGCCGATAGCTCATTTGTTGAAATTCATAGCACAATTGTCGTTCCGACAATAATTTGCCTCCTAACGTTCTGCCATAGGCAGGCACAGTAGATATATTCCTTTTAAGATTGACTTACAATACTTAAATTAGGCAGAAGAAATAAATTCAACCAGGGTCCATGTATGAAAAATTCAACCAACATCTTGTTTTTAACGACTGCTACCTATGCTTAAATATAAACTAACCTGTTTCTGTTGCCTGTTATTCCTGGCCGGGGTAAGCTGGGGGCAGGCAAAGAAGATCAACTTCACCACACTGGCCGCAAAAGACGGGCTGATATCCAATGCGGTGAATTACATCATCAAAGATCAATACGGTTTGATGTGGTTTGCTACAGACGACGGCTTAAACAAGTTTGACGGCACCAATTTTACCGTTTACCGGCACAACCCCGCCGATTCTTCCAGCCTGAGGGCAAACGAGGTATTGGTACTGCACGAGGATAAAACCGGTAACCTCTGGATAGGTACCGGCGGTGGCGGCCTTAGCCTGTACAACCGCAGAAAAGATGCCTTTATCCACTTCCCGGTAAATGCCAATACTCCCGAACTTCCCGTCAACGCTGTCATAACGGACATCAGCAGCGATACATCCGGGAAAGTATGGATAGCGCAGTTCGAGAACCTGTTCCTCCTCAACCCCGCCACCCGCCAGGTTTCCAAAATCGGGCTTCACACGGGACAAGAAAACCCTGAAGCCACAAAAGCATTGGCCTGTGTTTTTGTTGACCGGAAACAACAGGTATGGGTAGGCACTACCACAGGTCTTTACCGGTATACTCCAACCACGGGCGCCTTAAAGCTGATACTTAACAACACCACCGGAGCCGGCGCTACTGATAACGATGTAAGAGCTATCACGGAAGACCAAAACGGCAGGATCTGGGTAGGCACAGCAACCGGGCTTTGCGTGCTGCAACCCAATGATAACGGGTTTACCTCCTATGCCCGGTTAAGCGGAAATACTTCTATCGGCAACATACAGGTTAACTGCATCGAACCAGACGACGATGGACAGTTATGGATCGGTACACAGGAAGGACTGATTGTTCTTAATACCCGCACAAACGCTATTAATCGTTATCTCCCCGATAATGAAAATATCTACAGCATCACCAGCCCATCCATAAAATGTACCTATATCGACAGGCAAGGGATCTACTGGATCGGCACCTTTCGCGGCGGTGTCAATAAATATGATAAAAATCTGAACCTCTTTAATTTCAAACCCGGTACTATTTTTCATACCCAGTACCGCAAATCGTCCATAGTAAGCGCCTTTGCAGAAAACAATGAAGGGAATATACTGGTTGGCACTGACGGAGGCGGCTTGTTTGGCTTCAACCGTGAAACCGGGAAAGTACAGCCGGTGAATATTCCCCTTCCGGCCAACAATTATACTTCCATCATGGCGCTTCATTATACCCGGGAAAATAAGCTGTTCATTGGCACATATGCCTATGGCCTGCTTATACAGGATTGCGCCACCGGCAGCTATAAACACCTGGCAAAAGGCCCCGGCCCGGGCAACCTGAACGCTAATGATATTTTTTGTATTAAAGAAGACAGCAAAGGCAATGTTTGGGTGGGCACCAATGGCGGAGGCGTAAACATTTTAAAGAATGATGAAATCATTGCCCGGTTCAGTCCACATCCCAGGCCCGGTATGCCCGGCGAAAAAAAACTGCCGTTTAACGGATACATAAGAACCATTGAAGAAGATGCAGACGGAAATATCTGGATCGGCACACACGGCGGGGGAATCGGAGTCTATCATCCCGCTACGGGCAAATGGGATATCTATACACAAAGCAACAGCCGGTTATCAGGCGATAAGATACAGGTGATACTGCGCGACAGCCGCGGAAATATGTGGGTAGGCACCTATGGCGGGGGACTGAGCCTCTTCAACAAAACCACCGGGCAGTTTATAAACTACGCTGAAAAAGACGGGCTGCAGAACACCACCATCTACCAGATCCTTGAAGACCAGGACCATACCCTCTGGCTGAGCACCAACACCGGCATCAGCAGCTTTAATATTATCTCAAAAAAAATCCGGAACTATACACATTACAACGGCGCCCAAAATAATAATTTCGTTCATACCTCAGGAATACGGTTGTCTGACGGAGATATTATGTTCGGCGGTCTTGAAGGCTTTAATTATTTTACGCCCTGCAGTTTAACAGTGAACAAAAATGTACCTGTTGTGCTGCTAACGGATTTAAAAGTATCCAATAAATCAGTGGTCCCGGGTGAAGACAGTCCCATCAAAGACCATATTTCCGTTACCGGCGATATCAGGCTTGCATACAAACAGAATTTTGCCCTCAGTTTCGTGGCACTGAATTATACCATCCCCAGGGAAAATTACTACGCTTATAAACTGGAGGGGTTCGACAAAGACTGGAACTATACAGGAACTGCCAGCACCGCCTCTTACACCAACCTGGATCCGGGGGTGTATACCTTTCATGTAAAAGCCAGCAATAACGACGGAATCTGGAATACAGATGATACCACCATAAAGATCTATGTGCAGCCGCCATTCTGGCGCACCATGTATGCCTATGTGTTTTATGTGGTTGTTATCTGCGGGCTCCTGCTATATAGCCGGTACCTGGGAATTGCCAGGATAAGAAAGAAATTCCTGGCAGAACAGGAAAAACAGGAGATCAAGCGTATCCGCGAACTGGACCGGATGAAAATTAAATTCCTCACCAATCTCAGTCATGATTTCAGAACACCCATTTCATTGATCATAGGCCCCGTGGAACAATTGATTGCCGGGGAAAAAACCGGCAACAGGATTGAAAAGCTGAACATGATCAAACGAAATTCCAGGCGGCTGCTCAATCTCGTGAATCAGTTACTTGATTTCAGGAAGATGGAAGAACACGAGCTAAAACTGCAGTTGTCGAAAGGAGAACTGGTTAGCTTCATAAAGGAAGTGACAGATTCCTTCAGCGACTTTGCCGAACGAAAAAAGATCCGGTTTACCTTCAACAGTGTTCCGGCATCCCTGTTTGTTTTCTTTGATCACGATAAAATGGAACGCATTCTCTTTAACCTGCTTTCAAATGCATTTAAATTCAGCCTGGAAGATGGTGCAGTAACGGTTGAACTAAAATTAGCGGGAAAGCCGGCTGCCCCCGGCGAGCAATGGGTGCTCATAGTAGTGAAAGATACCGGCATTGGTATCCCACAAGATAAAAGAGAAAAGATATTCGACCACTTTTTCCAAACCAATACCAGCACCGCCATACTTAACCAGGGTACCGGCATCGGGCTATCCATTACAAAGGAATTTGTGAAAATGCACGGAGGCGCCATTGAAGTGGAAAGCGAACCAGGGCAAGGCGCCACATTCTCACTACAGCTTCCGTTAAAGATAGCAGACCAATATATTCCGGGTTCCGTATCGCCGGCAATAACATTGCCGCCGGCAGAAGCGCAGCTGCCGCCCGTAGTACCGGCGCTACAAGTGGCAGCTGCCGGAACAGAAAGTTTCCCTGAAATGTCAACTATTTTACTGGTGGAAGATAATGAAGACTTCAGATTCTATCTCAAAGACAATCTCCGCAACAGCTACAAAGTAATAGAAGCAGCCGATGGAAAAGAAGGCTGGCAAAAAGCACTGGCACTGCATCCGCATATAATTGTCAGCGATATCACCATGCCACAGATGGATGGCATCAGCCTGTTGCAAAAAC